>NZ_JBHXRU010000123.1:0-16901 GCF_042716255.1 Streptomyces sp. NPDC058662
GCCCCCGACCGCGGCCGGGCAGCCCTCCGCCGCCGACCCGCCGGCCGCCGCGGGGCAGCCCGGCCAGGCCCCCGGGGGCCCGGCCTCCGCGCCCGCTTCCCCTCCCGCGCAGCAGCCCACCACCAACCCAGGCAGGTGACGTCGTGACCCTGACGGCAGACGGTTCCGCGGCGCCGGGGCGCAGCCCCGAGGGGCCCCGGCCCTCTTCCCGCCCCGCCCCCTCCCGTGACCGGTCGGCGGTGCCCGGACCCGCGCCCGTGCGGGGCGGCCACCACCGCGCGGCGGTGGCCCGGTGAGCCCGCAGGAACCGCGCAAGCGGGTGCCCGGTCCCGGCCGCCCCCGTCCCGGCGAGCGCGCCCGGGCCGCGGGTACCGCCCGGCCGGCGTCCCGCCCCGCGACCCGTCGCCCGGCCCCGGCCCGCCGCCCCCACACCATCCGGCTCGGCAGCCCCCGGCCGCGGCTCCGGCTCGTCGGCTTCGGCCTGACCCTCGTCATGCTCGCCTTCGTGGTCAGGCTGCTCCAGGTGCAGGCCGTGGACGCCAAGGCGTTCTCCGCCGAGGCCTCCAAGAACCGCTACACCAGCGTGAAACTGGCCGCCGAGCGCGGGGAGATCACCGACCGCAAGGGCGTCGCCCTCGCCACGAGCGTCGACGCGTACGACATCACCGCCGACCCGAAGATGTTCACCCCGCAGGACAGCAAGGCCCCCGACGCCCCGGAGCAGGCCGCCGCCCTGCTCGCGCCCATCCTCGGCAAGAGCGCCGAGGAACTCACCGAGCGCCTCAGGACGAAGAACACCCGCTACGTCGTCCTCGCCCACCGCCAGACCCCCCAGGTCTGGAACCAGATCAAGGACCTCAAGCGGGTCTTCGCGGACAAGGCGGCGGCCGACAAGAAGAACAACGGCCCCGGCGCCAACGTCCTGGCCGGCGTGTTCAACGCGGACAGCAGCAAGCGCGTCTACCCGGGCGGCGACCTGGCCGCCGGGATACTGGGCTACGTCAACGCCGAGGGCAAGGGCGGCGGCGGGCTGGAGTCCTCCCTCGACAAGAAGCTGTCCGGCAAGGACGGCGAGGTCACCTACGCCCAGTCCGGCGGCCGCCGCGTCCCCACGGCCGGCTCCAGCGGGAAGCCCGCCGTGCCCGGCGAGGACATCGAGCTGACCATCGACCGCGACATCCAGTGGGCGGCCCAGAGCGCCATCGCCGAGCAGGTCCAGAAGTCCGAGGCCGACCGGGGCTACGTGATCGTCCAGGACACCCGCACCGGCGAGGTGCTGGCCATGGCCAACGCACCGGGCTTCGACCCCAACGACCTGACCCGGGCCCGCTCGGCCGCCATGGGCAACGCCGCCCTCCAGGACGTCTACGAGCCCGGCTCCACCGCCAAGGTGATGTCCATGGCCGCCGTACTGGAGGAGAAGAAGGCCACCCCCGACACCCGGGTCGAGGTACCCAACCGGCTGCACCGCGGGGACCGGCTGTTCAAGGACGACGTGGACCACCCGACCTGGTACCTGACCCTCAACGGGGTGCTCGCCAAGTCCTCCAACATCGGCACCATCCTGGCCACCGGCCAGCTCGGACCCACACAGCCCGAGGCCAACAAGGTGCTGCACTCCTACCTGACCAAATTCGGCATGGGTCAGCCCACCGGCCTGGACTACCCGGGCGAGTCCCGCGGCCTCCTCGCCGAACCCCAGGACTGGTCGACCTCCCAGCAGTACACGATCCCCTTCGGCCAGGGCATGTCCCTCAACGCCATGCAGGCGGCCTCCGTGTACTCGACCATCGCCAACGGCGGCGTCCGGATCGAGCCGACCCTGGTCCGCGGCACCAAGGGACCCGACGGCCGCTTCACCCCCGCCCCGGCCCCCGAGCAGACCCGCGTGGTCAGCCCCCACACCGCCAAGACCCTCGCGGAGATGCTCGAATCCGTGGTCGACGACCAGGAGGGCACCGGCACCAGGGCCCGCATCCCCGGCTACCGGGTCGGCGGCAAGACCGGCACGTCCAACCGGGTGGATCCGGCCACCGGCCGCTACAAGGGCTACACCGCCTCCTTCGCCGGGTTCGCGCCCGCCGACAACCCCCGCATCACCGTCTACTGCGCCATCCAGAACCCGACGAAGGGCAGTTACTTCGGCGGGCAGATCTGCGGCCCGATCTACAAGAAGGTCATGGAGTTCGCCCTCAAGACCCTCCAGGTCGCCCCCACCGGAACCGCCCCCGCGGGGCTTCCGGTCACCTACGAACCCGGCCCGCAGCCCGCCCCGCAGTCCAGCCCGCAGCCCGGTCAGTGACCCCCCGCCCGACCGGCCCGCCAGAAAAGCGTGAGGCACCACCAGTGACAACGATCACCCCGAAACCCGGGAACCAGTCGACCGCCGACGCCGGGGCCGGGCCCTCGCTTCGCGGGCGCCCCGCCGCGCCCGGTACGCTCACCGCCGTGTCCCACGCTGATCAGCCCAGAACCACCCGGAAAGACGCCCCGGCAGTGCCGCCGGGAGCGCCCAGGCCCGTGTCCGTGCGCCCGACCCCTCTGGGTGAGCTGGCCACGCTGCTGGGCATCCGCGTACCGGGCGAGGCCCGGATCACCGGCATCACGCACGACTCCCGTGCGGTGCGCCCCGGTGACCTGTACGCGGCCCTGCCCGGAGCCCGGACGCACGGCGCCGACTTCGCCGCGCAGGCGGCCGGCCTCGGCGCCGCCGCCGTGCTGACCGACCCCGCGGGGTCGGAGCGCGCCGCCGCGACCGGCCTGCCCGTCCTGACCGTCGCCGACCCGCGCGGCCGGATGGGCGAGCTCGCCGCCACGATCTACGGCCGGCCCGGCGAGGGCCTGCTCCAGATCGGCATCACCGGTACCTCCGGCAAGACCACCACGGCGTACCTCGTCGAAGGCGGCCTGCGGGCGGCGGACCGCGCCACCGGACTCGTCGGCACGGTCGAGATGCGCATCGGCGACGAGCGCATCAAGTCGGAGCGGACCACCCCCGAGGCCACCGACCTGCAGGCCCTCTTCGCCGTCATGCGCGAACGCGGGGTCGAGGCCGTCGCCATGGAGGTCTCCAGCCACGCCCTGGTGCTCGGCCGGGTCGACGGCTGCGTCTTCGACGTCGCCGTCTTCAACAACCTGAGCCCCGAGCACATGGAGTTCCACTCCGGCATGGAGGACTACTTCCAGGCCAAGGCGCAGCTCTTCACCGGGCGCCGCGCCCGCCTCGGCGTGGTCAACCTGGACGACGAGTACGGCCGCCGGCTGGCCAAGGAGGCCACCGTCCCGGTCGTCACCTTCTCCGCCGCGGGCGACCCGGCCGCCGACTGGCGCGCCGCGGACGTGGTCTTCGGGCCGGCCAGTTCCACCCTGACCCTGCTCGGCCCCCTGGGGGAGCGGGTACGGGCCACCGCCCCGCTGCCCGGACCGTTCAACGTCGCCAACACCGTCGCCGCGATCGTCACGCTCGCCACCGCCGGCCTCGACCCGCAGACCGCCGCCGACGGCGTCGCCGCGGTCCCCGGGGTACCGGGCCGGCTGGAGCGGGTGGACGCGGGCCAGCCGTACCTCGCCGTCGTCGACTACGCGCACAAGACGGACGCCGTCGAATCGGTGCTGCGCGCGCTGCGCGAGGTCACCGAGGGCCGCCTGCACATCGTGCTCGGCTGCGGCGGCGACCGCGACACCACCAAGCGCGCCCCGATGGGGGCCGCGGCCGCCCGGTACGCCGACGTGGCCGTCCTGACCTCCGACAACCCGCGCTCCGAGGACCCGCTCGCGATCCTCGGGGCGATGTTCGAGGGCGCCGTGTCCGTGCCGCCCGCCGAACGGGGCACCGTCCTCGTCGACGCCGACCGGGCGGCGGCCATCGCGGCCGCCGTCGCACGCGCCCGGCCCGGCGACACCGTCCTCGTCGCGGGCAAGGGCCACGAGCAGGGCCAGGACACCGCCGGCGTCGTACGGCCCTTCGACGACCGCACCGTGCTCCGCGAGGCCATCGAGACCCAGCAGCGCACCGCCCGACAGGCCGAGGTGAACCAGTGATCGACCTCTCCCTCGCCGAGATCGCCGACATCACCGGCGGGCGGCCCCACGACATACCGGATCCGTCGGTGCGGATCAGCGGTCCCGTCGTGATCGACTCCCGCCAGGTGGAGGCCGGCAGCCTGTTCGCCGCCTTCGACGGGGAGCACGTCGACGGCCACGACTACGCCGGACGCGCGGTCGCCGCCGGGGCGGTGGCCGTCCTCGCGGCCCGGCCCGTCGGCGTGCCCGCGATCGTCGTCCCGGACGTCGAGAAGGCGCTCGGCGCCCTCGCGCGGGCCGTCGTCGGCCGGCTCGGCACCGACGTGGTGGCTCTGACCGGCTCCGCCGGCAAGACCTCCACCAAGGACCTCATCGCGCAGGTGCTCCAGGCCCACGCCCCGACCGTGTGGACCCCGGGCTCCCTCAACAACGAGATCGGCCTGCCGCTCACCGCCCTCCGAGCGACCGCCGAAACCCGCCACCTGGTCCTGGAGATGGGGGCCCGCGGGGTCGGCCACATCGCCTACCTCACCGGCCTGACCCCGCCGCGCATCGGAGTCGTCCTCAACGTCGGGACCGCCCACATCGGCGAGTTCGGCGGCCGGGAGCAGATCGCCCGGGCCAAGGGCGAGTTGGTGGAGGCCCTGCCGACCGAGGCCGAGGGCGGCATCGCCGTCCTCAACGCCGACGACCCCCTCGTACGCGCCATGACGGCCCGCACGAAGGCCCGTACGGTCCTGTTCGGCGAGGCCGAGGACGCCGAGGTGCGGGCCGTCGAGGTCCGCCTGACGCCGGCGGGGCAGCCCTCCTTCACACTCCGCACACCGACCGGGTGCAGTGATGTGACCTTGCGGCTGTACGGTGAGCACCACGTGTCGAACGCGCTCGCCGCGGCCGCCGTGGCCCATGTACTGGGCATGTCCGTCGAGGAGATCGCCACCGCGCTCTCCGGGGCGGGCACCCTGTCGCGGTGGCGGATGGAGGTCACCGAGCGGGCCGACGGCGTGACGATCGTCAACGACGCCTACAACGCGAACCCGGAGTCCATGCGGGCCGCCCTGCGCGCGCTCGCCGCCATGGGCGGCACGGCCAGGGCGAAGGGGGGACGCACGTGGGCGGTGCTCGGTCCCATGGCCGAGCTCGGTGACGCTTCGCTGGCAGAGCACGACGCGGTGGGACGGCTCGCCGTCCGGCTCAACGTGAGCAAGCTCGTCGCAGTCGGGGGCAGGGAAGCGTCCTGGCTGCAACTGGGCGCATATAACGAGGGTTCGTGGGGTGAGGAGTCGGTGGTCGTGTCCGACGCGCAAGCGGCGGTCGACCTGTTGCGCAGTGAACTGCGCCCGGGTGACGTCGTGCTGGTGAAGGCATCCAGGTCTGTCGGTCTGGAGCGGGTCGCGCTGGCATTGCTGGAGCGCGAGGGCGAGGTCGCCGACCGATGAGGCAGATCCTGTTCGCCGGAGTCATCGGCCTGTTCCTGACGCTCATCGGCACCCCGCTGCTGATCAAGCTGCTGGCCCGCAAGGGCTACGGCCAGTTCATCCGCGACGACGGCCCCCGCGGCCACGCCGGGAAGAAGGGCACGCCCACCATGGGCGGCATCTCCTTCATCCTGGCCACGCTCATCGCGTACGCCCTGACGAAGGTCATCACCGGCAGCGAACCGACCTTCTCGGGTCTGCTCGTACTGTTCCTGATGGCCGGCATGGGCGTGGTCGGCTACCTGGACGACTACATCAAGATCGTCAAGCGCCGTTCGCTCGGCCTGCGCGCCAAGGCCAAGATGTCCGGCCAGCTGATCGTCGGCATCGCCTTCGCCGTGCTCGCGCTCCAGTTCAAGGACGCCCGCGGGCTCACCCCGGCCTCCGACAAGCTGTCGTTCGTCACGGACTTCGGCTGGTCCATCGGACCGGTGCTGTTCGTGGTCTGGGCCCTGTTCATGATCCTGGCGATGTCCAACGGCGTGAACCTGACCGACGGCCTGGACGGCCTGGCCACCGGCGCCGCCGTGATGGTCTTCGGCGCGTACACCTTCATCGGCGTCTGGCAGTACCAGGAGTCCTGCGCCAACGCGCAGACCCTGCCGTACCCGAACGCCTGCTTCGAGGTGCGCGACCCGCTCGACCTGGCCGTCGTCGCCTCCGCCCTGATGGGCGCCTGCTTCGGCTTCCTGTGGTGGAACACCTCGCCCGCCAAGATCTTCATGGGCGACACCGGTTCGCTGGCCCTCGGCGGCGCGCTCGCCGGCCTCGCGATCTGCTCCCGCACGGAGTTCCTGATGGCGCTCCTCGGCGGCCTCTTCGTCCTCATCACCATGTCGGTCGTCATCCAGGTCGGCTCCTTCAAGATGACCGGGAAGCGCGTCTTCCGGATGGCCCCGCTGCAGCACCACTTCGAACTCAAGGGGTGGTCCGAAGTCCTTGTCGTGGTCCGCTTCTGGATCATCCAGGGCATGTGCGTGATCGTGGGTCTCGGTCTCTTCTACGCGGGATGGGCAGCCGACAAGTGACCTCCTGGCACGGCAAGAACATCACCGTCGCCGGCCTCGGCGTGAGCGGCGTCAGCGCCGCCCGCGCCCTGGCCGGCCTCGGGGCCGTCGTGACCGTCGTCGACAACGGGGACGGCGACGCGCAGCGCGCGCGGGCCGCCGAGCTCGCCGAGCAGGGCATCGAGGTCCGCTTCGGGACGCAGGACGGCGGACCCCGCGCGGGCGACGTCCTGCCCGAGGGGACCGAGCTGGTCGTCACCTCCCCGGGCTGGAAGCCCGACAGCCCTCTGTTCGCGGCGGCCGCCGCGGCGGGGGTCGAGGTCGTCGGAGACGTGGAGATCGCCTGGCTGCTCCGCGAGAGGGGCCAGGAGCTGCGCGCCGCGCGGTCCGGCGCCCCCGCGGGAGCGCCACGGCGCGAGCCCGCGCCGTGGCTGGCCATCACCGGGACCAACGGCAAGACGACGACCACCCAGATGCTCGCCTCGATCCTGAAGGCCGCCGGCCTGCGGACCGCGGCCGTCGGCAACATCGGCACCCCCATCATCGACGTGGTGCTCGGCGAGCAGGAGTACGACGTCCTCGCCGTCGAACTGTCCAGCTACCAGCTGCACTGGGCCCCCTCGGTCCGCGCCCACTCGGCCGCCGTGCTCAACCTGGCCCCGGACCACCTCGACTGGCACGGCTCGATGGAGGCCTACGCCGCCGACAAGGGGCGGATCTACGAGGGCAACACCGTGGCCTGCGTGTACAACGCGTCGGACCCGGCCACCGAGGACCTGGTCGTGGCGGCCGACGTGGAGGAGGGCTGCCGGGCGATCGGCTTCACCCTCGGCGCCCCCGGCCCGTCCATGCTCGGCGTCGTCGACGGCATCCTCGTCGACCGCGCCTTCGTGGAGAACCGGCAGAAGAACGCCCAGGAACTCGCGCAGGTCGAGGACGTCAACCCGCCGGCCCCGCACAACATCGCCAACGCGCTCGCCGCGGCGGCCCTGGCCCGCGCCTTCGGCGTGGAGCCCCGCGCCGTCCGCGACGGGCTGCGCGACTTCCGCCCGGACGCCCACCGCGTCGCCCACGTGGACGTCGTCGCCTCGGTCAGCTACGTCGACGACTCCAAGGCCACCAACACCCACGCGGCCGAGGCCTCCCTGGCGGCCTTCGAGCCGGTCGTCTGGATCGCCGGGGGCCTCGCCAAGGGCGCGACCTTCGACGAGCTGGTCCAGAAGTCGGCGAAGCGGCTGCGCGGCGCGGTACTCATGGGCGCCGACCGGGCGCTGATCGCCGAGGCGCTGGCGCGACACGCCCCCGAGGTCCCGGTCGTCGACCTCGCCCGGACCGACACTGGGGCGATGCTCGCGGCGGTCCGGGAAGCGGCCCGGCTCGCCGAGCCCGGCGACACGGTCCTGCTGGCGCCTGCCTGCGCCTCGATGGACATGTTCGCGAACTACAACAAGCGCGGGGACGCGTTCGCCGAGGCGGTGCGCGAACTGGCCGCCGAGGACGCCTAGGCCGAAGGCTCCGGGAGCGGATCCCTCCGGCCGGCGACTCGCCTCGTACGAGTGGAGGGGAAGATCACAGATGCCGGCCAAGCAGATGCTGCCGGGGCGGCGGCCGTCCGCCGTGAGGGCGCAGGGCCGCAAGCGCCCCGTGGTACGTGTGAGGCGGCCCGCCGGGCGCGGGCCGCTGGTCCGGCTGCGGCGTACGCAGCAGCAGCTGCGCAAGGCCTGGGACCGCCCCCTCACCGCGTACTACCTGATCTTCGGCAGCTCGATGCTCATCACGGTGCTCGGCCTCGTGATGGTGTACTCCGCCTCCATGATCAAGGCGCTCCAGCTGGGCCTCGGCGACGCCTACTTCTTCAAGAAGCAGTTCCTGGCGGCACTGATCGGCGCCGTACTCCTGCTGGTCGCCTCCCGGATGCCGGTCAAACTGCACCGGGCGCTCTCCTACCCGGTCCTCGCGGGCACGCTCTTCCTGATGGCCCTGGTCCAGGTCCCCGGGATAGGGGTCTCGATCAACGGCAACCAGAATTGGATCTCCCTTGGCGGTCCGTTCATGCTCCAGCCAAGTGAGTTCGGCAAGCTGGCGCTGATCCTGTGGGGAGCCGACCTCCTGGCGCGCAAGGGAGACAAGGGGCTGCTGAGCCAGTGGAAGCACCTGCTGGTGCCGCTGGTCCCGGTGGCGTTCCTGCTGCTCGGCCTGATCATGCTGGGCGGGGACATGGGCACCGCGATGATCCTCGGGGCCATCCTGTTCGGCCTGCTCTGGCTGGCCGGCGCCCCGACGCGCCTGTTCGTGGGCGTCCTGGCCCTCGCGGGCCTGATCGTCGCACTGCTCATCAAGACCAGCCCGCACCGCATGGACCGGCTGGAGTGCCTCGGTGCGACGGAGCCGGGCAAGAACGACCTCTGCTGGCAGGCCGTGCACGGGATCTACGCCCTCGCGTCGGGCGGATGGTTCGGTTCCGGCCTGGGTGCGAGTGTGGAAAAATGGGGGCAACTACCCGAAGCCCACACCGACTTCATCTTTGCCATCACCGGGGAGGAACTCGGTCTGGCGGGGACGCTGTCGGTGCTCGCCCTGTTCGCGGCTCTAGGCTATGCGGGTATCCGCGTGGCCGGACGCACGGAGGACTCCTTCGTACGGTTTGCCGCGGGAGGCGTGACCACCTGGATCACGGCCCAGGCCGTGATCAACATCGGTGCGGTGCTCGGCCTGCTGCCGATCGCCGGAGTCCCGCTCCCGCTGTTCTCCTACGGGGGGTCGGCCCTGCTGCCGACCATGTTCGCGGTCGGACTGCTCATCGCCTTCGCGCGGGAGGAGCCGGCCGCGCGCGCGGCCCTCGCGATGCGGCAGCCGAAGACCGGCTGGAGGCGGACCGGGGTGAGATGGAAGTCGATGAGACGGCGCGTCAAGAAGCGACCGTCCGGAGAGCGGTGAATTTCGGTGCATGTCGTACTCGCCGGTGGGGGGACCGCCGGCCACATCGAGCCGGCGCTCGCCCTCGCGGACGCCCTGCGCAGGCAGGACCCTTCAGTGGGCATCACCGCCCTCGGCACGGAGCGCGGACTTGAGACCCGCCTGGTGCCGGAGCGCGGCTACGAACTCGGACTGATCCCCGCCGTACCGCTGCCCCGCAAGCCCACCCCGGAACTGATCACCGTCCCCGGGCGGCTGCGCGGCACGATCAAGGCCGCGGAGGAGATCCTGCTCCGCACCAAGGCCGACTGCGTCGTGGGCTTCGGCGGCTACGTGGCCCTGCCCGGCTACCTCGCGGCCAAGCGGCTCGGGGTGCCGATCATCGTCCACGAGGCCAACGCCCGCCCCGGACTGGCCAACAAGATCGGCTCCCGGTACGCGCACGCCGTCGCGGTCTCCACCCCCGACAGCAAGCTCCGCGGCGCCCGCTACGTGGGGATCCCGCTGCGGCGCTCGATCTCCACCCTCGACCGGGCCGCCGTACGCCCCGAGGCGCGCGCCGCCTTCGGGCTCGACCCCAACCTGCCGACGCTGCTGGTCTCCGGCGGCTCACAGGGCGCCCGCCGCCTCAACGAGACCATCCAGCAGGTCGCGCCCGTCCTCCAGCGCTCCGGGATCCAGATCCTGCACGCGGTGGGCCCCAAGAACGAACTGCCGCGTGTCGACAACATGCCCGGGATGCCGCCGTATGTGCCGGTACCGTACGTGGACCGGATGGACCTCGCGTACGCCGCCGCGGACATGATGCTGTGCCGCGCGGGCGCGATGACCGTCGCCGAACTGTCCGCCGTCGGGCTCCCCGCCGCCTACGTCCCGCTGCCGATCGGCAACGGCGAACAGCGGCTCAACGCCCAGCCGGTGGTCAAGGCCGGGGGCGGCCTGCTCGTGGACGACGCGGAACTGACGCCCGACTGGGTGCTCGGCCACGTCCTCCCGGTACTGTCCGATCCGCACCGGCTGTACGAGATGTCCCGCGCCGCCGGGGAGTTCGGGCGACGTGACGCCGACGAGCTGCTGGTCGGCATGGTGTACGAGGCGATCGCGGCCCACCGGGCCCGCTGAGGCGGGCACGCACAGACGCAGGAGGCACAGGAGTGGCCGGAGCGAGCACCGCCCAGCGCGGCACACCAGGCTCTGACCGGCCTGCCCGCAAGGGCTCCGGCTCTCCCAAGCCCCCGGCTCCGCCGGAGAGGACCGGTCCGCCGGCCTCCGGCGGGCGTCTGCGCCGGGGCCGCGCACTGGCCCTCCTCGGCGCCGCGGCGCTCCTGGCCGGGGGCGCCGCCTGGGTGCTCTACGGCTCCTCCTGGCTGCGGGTCGAGAAGGTCGGCGCCACCGGCACCGAGGTGCTCACGGTCGAGCAGGTCCTCGCCGCCGCTGCCGTCCCGGTCGGCGCCCCCCTGGTGGGCGTCGACACGGACGAGATCGAGAACCGCGTCCGCACTGCGCTGCCCCGTGTCGATTCGGTCGATGTGGTGCGGGCCTGGCCGCGCGGAATCGGGGTGAAGGTGACGGAGCGCAAACCCGTCCTGCTCATCAGAAAGGACGCGGACTTCGTCGAAGTGGACGCATCCGGTGTGCGATTCGACACGGTTGCGAAAGCACCCGCCGGTGTTCCGGTCCTCGTACTGAACGCGGAACGGTCACCGAGCGCCCGCCGCTTCGACGAGCGGCGGCTGCTGCACGAGGCGGTTCGCGTCGCCGGGACCCTTCCGGATCCGATCGCCGCCGAGACCTCGCAGGTCAAGGTGGGTTCCTACGATTCGGTGGTACTGGAGCTCTCCGGCGGCCGGACCGTGGCCTGGGGGAGCGGTGAACAGAGCGAGGCGAAAGGCCGCGCGCTGACGGCTCTCCTGAAAGCCGCGCCGGACGCCGACCACTTCGACGTGAGCGTTCCCACCGCCCCTGCGGTGTCCGGGAGTTGACGTCGGGTCGAACAGCGGCGCACCCTGGTTGGCCACCGATACGGGTGATCACATAGGGTGAAAAGAAAAACGGGAGGTTCGGCGTGTTCGTTGAACACGCGCTACTTGTCGACTTAGTGTCCTGTTCGGAAGAGTCCAGAGAACAGACACACCCCTAACCCTAAACTTCAGGGTGAGGGTTCGGGTCGGCGCGTTCGGACCGACCCTATTTCGGCATCAGTCGTCGCAACGCAGGCCCGCGAGGCGGCGACACGTAAATCGAGGCGAGAGGCCTTCGACGTGGCAGCACCGCAGAACTACCTCGCAGTCATCAAGGTCATCGGTGTCGGCGGCGGTGGTGTCAATGCCATCAACCGAATGATCGAGGTCGGTCTCAAGGGCGTCGAGTTCATCGCCATCAACACGGACGCCCAGGCGCTGTTGATGAGCGACGCCGACGTCAAGCTCGACGTCGGCCGGGAACTCACCCGCGGCCTCGGCGCCGGCGCCAACCCGGCCGTCGGTCGCAAGGCGGCAGAGGACCACCGCGAGGAGATCGAGGAGGTCCTCAAGGGGGCCGACATGGTCTTCGTCACCGCCGGCGAGGGCGGCGGCACCGGCACCGGCGGCGCACCCGTCGTCGCCAACATCGCGCGCTCGCTGGGAGCCCTGACGATCGGTGTGGTCACCCGGCCGTTCACCTTCGAGGGCCGGCGCCGCGCGAACCAGGCGGAGGACGGCATCGCCGAGCTCCGCGAAGAGGTCGACACCCTCATCGTCATCCCCAACGACCGGCTGCTGTCCATCTCGGACCGCCAGGTCAGCGTCCTCGACGCGTTCAAGTCGGCCGACCAGGTCCTGCTCTCGGGCGTCCAGGGCATCACCGACCTCATCACCACCCCCGGTCTGATCAACCTCGACTTCGCCGACGTCAAGTCCGTGATGTCCGAGGCCGGCTCGGCCCTGATGGGCATCGGCTCGGCCCGCGGCGACGACCGCGCGGTGGCCGCGGCGGAGATGGCCATCTCCTCGCCGCTGCTGGAGGCCTCCATCGACGGCGCCCGCGGCGTCCTGCTGTCCATCTCCGGCGGCTCGGACCTCGGTCTCTTCGAGATCAACGAGGCCGCGCAGCTGGTGAGCGAGGCGGCCCACCCGGAGGCGAACATCATCTTCGGCGCCGTCATCGACGACGCGCTCGGCGACGAGGTCCGGGTCACCGTCATCGCGGCCGGCTTCGACGGCGGACAGCCCCCGGCCCGCCGGGACAACGTCATCGGCGCCGCGTCCACCAAGCGCGAGGAGCCCGCCCCGGCCCCGGTCCGTGCGGCGGAGCCGGTCCGCCCGGCCTTCGGCGGCCTCGGCTCGGTCACCCCGCGCGAGGACCCGCCGGCCCCGGTCGAGCCCGCCCCGGTCGAGGCCCAGGCCGCCGCGCCGCAGGTCCCGACGGCCCGTCCGTACCAGGACAGCCCGGCCGAGGAACTGGATGTCCCGGACTTCTTGAAGTGACACCGGAGCAGCACCACGTGGGCGGCGCCCACTTCGCCTTCACCGACCGGTGGGGTGGAGTGAGCGCCGTTCCGTACGAAGAGCTCAACCTCGGCGGCGCGGTCGGAGACGACCCGGCCGCCGTTTCCGCGAACCGGGCCCTCGCGGCACGGTCCCTGGGCCTGGACCCGGCGCTGGTGGTCTGGATGAACCAGGTGCACGGGCGGGATGTCGCCGTGGTCGAGGGCCCGTGGGGCGCCGGCCGGGGAGCGGGCGCGGACGTGCCCGCCGTGGACGCCGTGGTGACCGCCCGCCGGGGGCTCGCCCTGGCGGTGCTCACCGCCGACTGCACACCGGTTCTGCTGGCCGACCCGGTCGCCGGGGTCGCGGGCGCCGCCCACGCGGGTCGGCCCGGCCTGGTCGCCGGCGTGGTGCCCGCCGCGGTCGAGGCGATGGTCGCCCTCGGCGCCGAGCCCGGCCGGATCGTGGCCCGTACCGGACCCGCGGTCTGCGGGCGCTGCTACGAGGTGCCCGCCGCGATGCGGGACGCGGTCGCCGAAGCGGTCCCCGCCGCGCGGGCCGAGACCAGCTGGGGGACGCCGGCCGTCGACGTGGTCGCCGGGGTGCACGCCCAGCTCGCGGCGGCGGGGGTGGTGAACGCCCGCCGGTCCGAGGTCTGCACACTGGAGTCGCGGGACCACTTCTCGTACCGCCGCGACCGGGTGACCGGGCGGCTTGCCGGATATGTCTGGTTGGTTTGAAAAATGACGGACCGTAAGTCGGAACTCGCCGAGAACCTGGCGCGGGTGGAGGGGCGTATCTCCTCCGCCTGCGCGGCGGCGGGGCGCGGGCGGGAGGAGGTGACCCTGATCGTGGTCACCAAGACCTACCCGGCGAGCGACGTACGACTGCTGGCGGAGCTGGGCGTCCGTCATGTGGCGGAGAATCGCGACCAGGACGCCGCCCCCAAGGCCGCGGCCTGCGCGGATCTGCCGCTCAGCTGGCACTTCGTGGGCCAGTTGCAGACGAACAAAGTCCGTTCCGTGGCGGGATACGCGCACGTGGTGCAGTCGGTCGACCGCCCCCGGCTCGTCACCGCCCTCTCCGCGGCCGCTTCGAACGCGGGGCGGGAACTGGGCTGCCTGGTCCAGATCGCCCTCGACGCCGAGTCGGGGGAGCGGGGTGCTCGCGGCGGTGCCGCGCCGGAGCAGCTCGCGGAGTTGGCGGACCTCCTCGCGGCGGCGCCGGGACTGCGGATCGAGGGCCTGATGACCGTCGCCCCGCTCTCCGGCCCCTACGCGGGACGCGAACAAGCGGCGTTCGCGCAGCTGATGGAATTGTCATCCCGCCTGCGCGCGGACCATCCTGCTGCCACGATGGTCTCGGCCGGGATGAGCGCAGACCTGGAACAGGCCGTGGCGGCCGGTGCGACACATGTACGCGTCGGCACTGCGGTACTCGGCGCGAGACCCCGGCTCGGGTAACGTCGCGAAGAAAGTCGGACCACAGCAGAAAATATGGTCATCTCCGCTGATGAGCGGACAGACCACGTGGATCGCGGGCAGTTGGTGACATTCGTGACACGGCGGCACCTGCGACAGGGCGATCCACCACAGAGCGGAGGACTCAGAGAATGGCCGGCGCGATGCGCAAGATGGCGGTCTACCTCGGCCTCGTGGAGGACGACCGGTACGACAATCCGGGGTACGACCCCGACGACGAGTTCGAGCCCGAGCCGGAGCCGGAGCGGACCCGCGAGCGGGACCGCCGCCAGCAGCCCCTGCACCAAGCGCCCGTATCGGATGAACCGGTACGAGTCGCCCAGCCCCCAGCGCAACGGGAAGCTATCCCAATTCCGGTTGAAAACGGACGTCCTGCGCGAATCGCCCCCGTGGCATCCATCACACCTGACCGCACCAACCTGGAGAAGAACGCCCCCGTGATCATGCCCAAGGTCGTCTCCGAGCGGGAGCCGTACCGCATCACGACGCTGCACCCCCGGACCTACAACGAGGCCCGTACCATCGGGGAACACTTCCGTGAGGGCACTCCGGTGATCATGAATCTCACGGAGATGGACGACACGGACGCGAAGCGTCTCGTGGACTTCGCCGCCGGCCTCGTCTTCGGTCTGCACGGCAGCATTGAACGCGTGACACAGAAGGTGTTCCTGCTGTCGCCTGCTAACGTCGATGTCACGGCGGAGGACAAGGCCCGCATCGCGGAGGGCGGGTTCTTCAACCAAAGCTAGACCGATCCGTCAGATACGGGACCGGGAACAGAGCGGAAGCAGGGGAGAGGGAAGCGCGGGATGGGCGTCGCACTGCAAGTGGTCTACATCGCGCTGATGTGCTTCCTCATCGTGCTGATCTTCCGACTGGTCATGGACTACGTGTTCCAGTTCGCACGTTCATGGCAACCCGGCAAGGCGATGGTGGTCGTTCTGGAGGCCACCTACACTGTCACCGATCCACCGCTCAAGCTTCTCCGGCGCTTCATCCCGCCGTTGCGTCTCGGGGGCGTGGCACTCGACCTGTCCTTCTTCGTTCTGATGATCATCGTTTACATCCTCATCAGTTTCGTGAGCACCGCTGCGAGAAGCGTGTGAACGATGAGCTTCCCCGCAGGCGCGGGGACAGTCCCGATACGGGCTTGCCGACTGCCGACGACTACGTAGAGGTGAAGAAGACATGCCGCTGACTCCTGAGGACGTGCGGAACAAGCAGTTCACGACCGTCCGCCTGCGAGAAGGCTATGACGAGGACGAGGTCGACGCCTTCCTCGACGAGGTCGAGTCCGAGCTGACGCGCCTGCTGCGCGAGAACGAGGACCTGCGCGCCAAGCTGGCGGCCGCCACGCGCGCCGCCGCGCAGAACCAGCAGCAGCAGGGCATGCGCAAGCCGGAACCCCAGGACCAGCGAGGCCCCGGCGCCCCCGTGCCCGCGGCCATATCCGGCCCGCCGCAGCAGCAGCAGCAGATGGGTCCGCCGCAGCTGCCGGGCGGCCAGCCGCAGCTGCCCGCCGGCCCCGGCGGACACGGACAGCAGGGTCCTGGCCCCATGGGCGGCCCCATGCAGCAGCACCCCATGGGCGGACCCCAGGGCATGGGCCAGCAGGGCATGGGTCAGCAGGGCATGGGCGGACCCCAGGGCATGGGTCAGCAGGGCATGGGTCAGCAGGGCATGGGCCAGCAGCAGTCGATGGGCGGCCAGAACCCGCTCGGCCAGCCGATGGGCCAGCAGATGCAGCCGATGGGGCAGCAGATGCAGCCCATGGGCCAGCAGATGCACCAGCAGCACCAGCACCAGCAGCAGCCGCAGCTCCCGCAGCAGGGCCCCGGCGGCGACAGCGCCGCACGCGTCCTGTCGCTGGCCCAGCAGACCGCCGACCAGGCGATCGCGGAGGCCCGTTCCGAGGCCAACAAGATCGTCGGCGAGGCCCGTTCGCGCGCCGAGGGCCTGGAGCGGGACGCCCGTGCCAAGGCCGACGCCCTGGAGCGGGACGCACAGGAGAAGCACCGCGTCGCGATGGGCTCCCTGGAGTCCGCCCGCGCCACGCTGGAGCGCAAGGTCGAGGACCTGCGGGGCTTCGAGCGCGAGTACCGCACGCGTCTGAAGTCCTACCTGGAGTCGCAGCTGCGCCAGCTGGAGACCCAGGCCGACGACTCGCTGGCCCCGCCGCGCAACCCGGGTGCTCCTTCGCTGCCGCCGTCGCCGTCGCCCTCGATGGCTCCGGCCGGTGCGATGGGCCACTCCATGGGCGGTCCCTCGATGGGCGGTCCGTCCCCCATGGGCGGTCCCTCGCCGATGGGAGCCCCGTCCTACGGCGGCAACCAGCAGCAGATGTCCCCGGCGATGACCCAGCCGATGGCTCCGGTCCGGCCGGCCGCACCGCAGCCGATGCAGGCGCCGTCGCCGATGCGCGGCTTCCTGATCGACGAGGACGACAACTAGGCGCAGCGCCAGGCGCTCGCTTCACGGGCCGGGCCCGGTCCCCTTCGGGGGTACCGGGCCCGGCCCGTTCCCGTACCC
>NZ_JBHXRU010000124.1:0-16806 GCF_042716255.1 Streptomyces sp. NPDC058662
GTCGGTGCGCCGACGACGTGGGTGCTGTCGAACCACGACGTGGTGCGGCATGTGACCCGGTACGGGGGCGGCGCCCAGGGTCTGGCCCGGGCGCGGGCCGCGGCGCTGCTGATGCTGGCCCTGCCCGGGTCCGCGTACGTCTACCAGGGCGAGGAGCTCGGCCTCCCCGAGGTCCTCGACCTGCCCGACGAGGTACGCCAGGACCCCTCCTTCTTCAAGGAGAACGGCCAGGACGGGCTGCGCGACGGCTGCCGCGTCCCGCTGCCGTGGTCCGGCTCCGAGGCCCCGTACGGATTCGGCGCGGGCGGCAGCTGGCTCCCGCAGCCCGCGGAGTGGGCCGCGCTCACGGTGGAGGCCCAGAGCGGCGACCCGGCGTCCACGCTGGAGCTGTACCGCGCGGCCCTGCGCATCCGGCGCGAGCACGCGGCGCTGGGCGCGGGCGACGCCGTGCGGTGGCTGCCGGCGCCGGCCGGGGTACTGGCCTTCCGCCGCGGCGACTTCGCCTGCACGGTCAACACGACGGACGCGCCCGTGCGGCTGCCTGCGCCGGGACGGATCCTGCTGTCCAGCACCGAGATCCCGGACCCGGAGGTCCTGCCCGCCGACAGCGCGGTGTGGTGGCAGGTGTGACGTCCCCGCTCCGGCTGACGGACATCGCCGCGCAGGCCGAGGTCAGCGAGGCGACCGTCAGCCGTGTGCTCAACGGCAAGTCGGGGGTGGCGGCCGGCACCCGGCACAAGGTGCTGGCCGCCCTCGACCTGCTGGGCTACGAGCGTCCCGTACGGCTCAAGCGGCGCAGCAACGGGCTGGTCGGGCTGCTGATCCCGGAGCTCACCAACCCGATCTTCCCGGCGTTCGCGCAGGTCATAGAGCAGGCGCTGGCCGGGCACGGCTACACGCCCGTGCTCTGCACGCAGACGCCGGGCGGGGCCACCGAGGACGAGCTGGTGGAGCAGCTGGAGGAGCGGGGGGTCACCGGCATCGTGTTCCTGTCGGGCCTGCACGCGGACTCGGCCGCCGATCCCGCGCGCTACCAGCGACTGGCGGCGCGCGGGGTGCCGTTCGTGCTGATCAACGGCTTCAACGAGCGGATCAGCGCGCCCTTCGTGTCCCCGGACGACCGGGCGGCCGCGGAGATGGCCGTACGGCACCTGGAGGACCTCGGGCACCGCAGGATCGGGCTGGCGATCGGCCCGACGCGCTACGTGCCGTCGGCGCGCAAGGAGCAGGGCTTCGTCGCCGCGGTGCCGGACGCCGAGTCCGAAGGGCTGATCCAGCGCACGCTGTTCACGGTCGAGGGCGGCCACGCGGCGGGCATCGCCCTGCTGGACCGCGGCTGCACCGGCATCGTGTGCGGGAGCGACCCGATGGCGCTCGGCGTCATCCGCGCGGCGCGGGAACGGGGGCTGCGGGTCCCGGAGGACGTCTCGGTGGTCGGATTCGACGACTCGCCGCTGATCGCGTTCACGGACCCGCCGCTGACCACGGTGCGCCAGCCCGTACGGGCCATGGCGACGGCCGCGGTCGGCGCCCTGCTGGAGGCGGTCGGCGGCACCCCGGTCCAGCGCACGGAGTACGTCTTCCAGCCGGAACTGGTGGTGCGGGGCTCGACGGCGCAGGCGCCGTAGGGGGCCGGCCGAATTCCGCGGCCGGGTGATCCACGGGCCCGTCGCCTCCGACCTCCGGAGGCGGCGGGCCCGCTGCTGTGCGGGGTGCCGTGTCCGGTGTCTGCGAGTGCGCGCTGCTCTGCGGTCTGCGGTCTGCGGTCTGCGGTCTGCGGTCTGCGGTGTGCGGTCTGCGGTGTGCGCGATGAGGGGCTGCCGGGATGTCCGGCCTGTCCCGATGTGGCTGCCCCGGCCCGGGAGTTGGCGCCGTCCCGGGGCGCGCCGGGCGGGGACTCCTCGTGCGGCGTCGGCGGGAAACAATTCTGCAATCTCTTGCGCAAGCTCTTGCAACAGAACCGGCCACGCCTCTACGGTCGCCAACAATCCCCACCTCTTCCGCCAGGAGGCCCCCGCATGTCTGTCAGAGCCGCCAGACCCGCACGATCACCCCGCTCCGCCGCCGCACGGGCCGCTGTCGCGGGGGTGCTCGCCGCAGCCGCGCTCGGCGCCGTCACCGCCCAGTCCCCGCAGGCGTCCGCCGCGCCGCCCGGGGAGCGGGATGTCACCGCCGTGCTCTTCGAGTGGCGGTTCGCCTCGGTGGCCAAGGCGTGCACCGACAGCCTCGGGCCCGCCGGCTACGGCTACGTGCAGGTCTCACCGCCGCAGGAGCACATCCAGGGCCCGCAGTGGTGGACCTCGTACCAGCCCGTCAGCTACAGGATCGCCGGTCGGCTCGGCGACCGTACGGCCTTCAAGTCGATGATCGACACCTGTCACGCGGCGGGCGTCAAGGTCGTCGCCGACGCCGTCATCAACCACATGGCGGCCGGCGACGGCACGGGTACGGGCGGCAGTTCGTACACGAAGTACAACTACCCCGGCCTCTACTCCGGTTCCGACCTGGACGACTGCCGGGCGACGATCTCGAACTACCAGGACCGCGGCAACGTCCAGAACTGCGAGCTCGTCCAGCTCGCCGACCTGGACACCGGCGAGGAGTACGTGCGCGGCCGCATCGCCGCGTACCTCAACGACCTGCTCTCGCTCGGCGTCGACGGCTTCCGGATCGACGCCGCCAAGCACATGCCCGCCGCCGACCTCGCCAACATCAAGTCCCGGCTGACGAACCCCGCCGCCTACTGGAAGCAGGAGGCCATATTCGGCGCGGGCGAGGCCGTCTCGCCGAGCGAGTACCTGGGCACCGGCGACGTCCAGGAGTTCCGGTACGCCCGCGACCTCAAGCGGGTCTTCCAGAACGAGAACCTCGCCCACCTGAAGAACTTCGGCGAGGCCTGGGGCCACATGGCGGGCGGGAAGTCCGGCGTCTTCGTCGACAACCACGACACCGAGCGCGTGGGGGACACCCTCAGCTACAAGGACGGCTCCGCCTACACCCTCGCCAACGTCTTCATGCTGGCCTGGCCGTACGGTTCCCCGGACGTGCACTCCGGCTACGAGTGGACCGACAAGGACGCGGGCCCGCCCGCCGGCGGCACGGTGAACGCCTGCTACACCGAGGGCTGGAAGTGCCAGCACGCCTGGCGGGAGGTCGCCTCCATGGTGGGCCTGCGCAACGCGGCCCGCGGGCAAAGCGTCACCGACTGGTGGGACAACGGCGGCGACCGGATCGCCTTCGGCCGCGGCTCGAAGGCGTACGTGGCGATCAACCACGAGGGCTCGGCCCTGACCCGCACCTTCCAGACCTCACTCCCGGCCGGCGACTACTGCGACGTGCAGAGCGGCCGCACGGTGAACGTGGACTCCGGTGGCCGGTTCACCGCCACGGTCGGCGCCGGTAGCGCCCTCGCCCTGCACGTCAACGCCCGTACCTGCTCCGGGGGGACGACCCCGCCGCCCCCGACCGCGTCCGGTGCGTCCTTCGCCGTGAACGCCACCACCGCGCCCGGCCAGAACATCCACGTCGTCGGGGACCGCACCGAGCTCGGCGGCTGGAACACGGCGGCCGCCCCCAAGCTCGACCCCGCCTCCTACCCCGTGTGGAAGCTCGACATCGCCCTCCCCGCCGGCACGTCCTTCGCGTACAAGTACGTCCGCAAGGACGCCGCGGGGAACGTCACCTGGGAGAGCGGAGCCAACCGCACCGCCACCGTCCCCGCGAGCGGCAAGGTCACGCTGTCCGACACCTGGCGCAGCTGAACCGCCGCCCCGCAGACCAGGGCCGCCCGGCACACCGAACCCCGCCACCGCCGGGCGGCCCTCATCCACGCGACACGTAACCAAGGAGACTCGCCTTGATACGCCCTGCCGCAGGAGTCCTCGCCGCCGCCCTGGCCGTGACTCTCCTGCCCGCCCTCCCCGCCGCGGCCGCCGCGGCCCGGCCCCCCGCGCCGCCCTCGGACGCGAGACTGGCCGCCGAACCGGCCCGCCACGACCTGACCCGGGAGCAGTTCTACTTCGTCCTGCCCGACCGGTTCGCGAACGGCGACCCGGGCAACGACCGGGGCGGCCTGACCGGCACCCGGCTGGAGACCGGCCTGGACCCGACGGACAAGGGCTTCTACCAGGGCGGGGACCTCAAGGGCCTCACCGACCGGTTGGACTACATCAAGGGCCTGGGGACGACGGCCATCTGGATGGCGCCGATCTTCAAGAACCAGCCGGTGCAGGGCAAGGGGAACGACGTCTCGGCCGGCTACCACGGCTACTGGATCACCGACTTCACCCAGGTCGACCCGCACTTCGGGACCAACGCCGATCTGGAGCGGCTGATCGACAAGGCGCACGGGAAGGGGATGAAGGTCTTCTTCGACGTCATCACCAACCACACCGCCGACGTGGTCGACTACCGCGAGGCCTCGTACGGGTACCTCTCCAAGGGCGCCTTCCCGTACCTGACCAAGGACGGGGTGCCGTTCGACGACGCGGACTACGCCGACGGCGCCGCCGGGAAGCGGGACCGGCCGGGGAGCCCCGCGCCGAGGTTCCCCGGCACCGACACCGAGTCCTTCCCGCGCACGCCGTTCGTCCCGGCCGGCAAGGAGAAGGCCAAGGTCCCGTCCTGGCTCAACGACCCGGCGATGTACCACAACCGGGGCGACTCCACCTTCGCCGGCGAGTCCTCCGAGCAGGGTGACTTCTTCGGCCTCGACGACCTGTGGACCGAGCGTCCCGAAGTGGTCGAGGGAATGGAGAAGATCTACGAGAAGTGGGTCCGGGACTTCGACATCGACGGCTTCCGCATCGACACGGTCAAGCACGTCAACACCGGCTTCTGGACCCAGTGGGCGACGGCCCTCGACAAGTACGCCGCCCAGCGCGGCCGGGACGACTTCTTCATGTTCGGCGAGGTCTACTCCGCCGACACCGCCGTCACCTCCCCCTACGTGACGCGCGGACGGCTCGACGCCACCCTCGACTTCCCGCTCCAGGACGCGATCCGCGCGTACGCCTCCCAGGGCGCGGCGGCCGGCCGGCTCGCCTCGGTCCTCGGCGACGACTACCGGTACACCACCGACAAGGCCAACGCCTACGAGCAGGTGACCTTCCTCGGCAACCACGACATGGGCCGCTTCGGCACCTTCCTGAAGCAGGACCGGCCGGGCGCGGGCGAGGCGGAGCTGCTGGCCCGCTACCGGCTGGCCAACGAGCTGATGTTCTTCTCCCGGGGCAACCCGGTCGTCTACTCCGGTGACGAGCAGGGCTTCACCGGCGCGGGCGGCGACAAGGACTCCCGCCAGCCGCTCTTCGCCTCGCGCGCGGCCGACTACCTGGACGACGACCAGCTCGGCACCGACCGCACGCACGCGAGCGACGCCTACGATCCGGGACACCCGCTCTACCAGCAGATCAGTGCTCTCGCGAAGCTGTCCAAGGCCCACCCGGCGCTGCGCGACGGCGTCCAGAGCGAGCGCCTCGCCGACGGCACCGCCTACGCCTTCGCCCGTACGGACGCCCGCAGCCGCACCGAGTACCTCGTCGCCGCCAACAACGGCGGCCAGGCCCGGACCGTGGAGATCGACGCCCCCGCCGGCGCCCAGTACCGCACCCTGTACGGCGGCACCGCGCTGATCCGCGCCTCGGCGGCCGGCAAGCTCACCGTCAACCTCCCGGCCGTCGGCTCGGTCGTCCTCCAGGGCGTCGCCCCGCTCGCCGCGGCCGCCGTCAAGCCCGCCCTCACCCTGAAGGCCCCCGCCCCCGGCGCGGCCGGCACCGTCGAACTCTCCGCCGACGTCAGCGGCGGCGGCCTGAACCGGGTCGTCTTCGCCGCCCAGACCGGCACCGGCCCGTGGCAGGTGCTCGGCACCGCCGACCACGCGCCGTACAAGGTCACCCAGCACCTGAGCGTCCCGGCGGGCACCCCGCTGCGCTACAAGGCGGTCGTCGTCGACTCCGCCGGACGCACCGCGAGCGCCCTCGCCGACTCGGTCGCCGGGCAGCTCCCGCCCGTCGAGGCGCCCACCGCCACCCAGCGCGACTACGCGGTCGTCCACTACAACCGCCCCGACGGCGACTACACGGACTGGCGCCTCTACGCCTGGGGCGACATCGCCGAGGGCGAGGCGACCCCGTGGCCGCAGGGCCACGCCTTCACCGGCCGCGACGCCTACGGGGCCTTCGCCCACGTCAGGCTCAAGCCCGGCGCCTCCGCCGTCAACTACCTCGTCATCGACAAGGACGGCAACAAGGACGTCGCCACCGACCGCGTCCTCGACGTGACGAAGACCGGCGAGGTCTGGCTGGAGCAGGGCAAGGAGGCCGCCCGCACCGAGCGTCCCGCCTACCCGCCGCAGGACCAGGGCAAGGCCGTCCTGCACTACCAGCGCCCCGACGGCGCCTACGACGGCTGGGGCCTGCACGTGTGGACCGGCGCCGCGAACCCGACCGACTGGTCCAAGCCGGTCCTCCCGGCCCGCACCGACTCCTACGGCGCCGTGTACGAGGTGCCGCTCGCCGCCGGGGCCACCTCGCTCAGCTACATCCTGCACAAGGGCGACGAGAAGGACCTGCCCTCCGACCAGTCCCTGGACCTGAAGGCGACCGGCCACGAGGTGTGGATGCTGGGCGGCCGGGAGAAGTACCTCCTGCCGCAGCCCGCCGGCTCCGCCGCCGCGCTGGACCTCACCAAGGCCCACGCCGTGTGGATCGACCGCGACACGCTCGCCTGGAACGCCCCCGCCGCCGCTGCCTCCGTACAGCTCCTCGCCTCCCGCGAGGGCGCCGTCAAGGCGGCCGACGGCACCCTGACCGGGCAGGCCACCTGGCTCCGCCTGAACGCGGCGCAGCTCACGGACGCGCAGAAGCGCGCGTTCCCGCACCTGGCCGCCCACACCGCCTTCACCGTCGACCCCCGCGACCGCGACCGGGTCCGCGAGGCCCTGCGCGGCCAGCTCGTCGCCAGTGCCCGCGCCGCGAACGGGGCCGTCCTGGCCGCCACCGGCGTGCAGCTGGCCGGCGTACTGGACGACCTGTACGCGCCCGGGGCGCAGGCCGCCCCCCTCGGACCCGTCTTCAAGGACGGCCGCCCCACCCTGTCGGTGTGGGCGCCCACCGCCCAGCAGGTGGCCCTCGAACTCGACGGCCGCACCGTCGCCATGCGCCGTGACGACGCCACCGGCGTCTGGTCGGCGCGCGGTGAGCGCTCCTGGACCGGCAAGCCCTACCGCTACGCCGTCACCGTCTGGGCCCCGGCCGCCGGACAGGTGGTCCGCAACCTGGTCACCGACCCCTACTCCACGGCCCTGAGCACGGATTCCACCCACAGCCTCGCCGTGGACCTCGCCGACCCGAAGCTCGCGCCGCCCGGGTGGAAGGACCTGCGCAAGCCCGCGCCCGTGCCCTTCACCTCGGCGCAGATCCAGGAGCTGCACGTCCGCGACTTCTCGGTCGCGGACCGCACCAGCACCCACAAGGGCCAGTACCTGGCCTTCACCGAGTCCGGTTCGGCCGGCATGCGCCACCTGCGCGGCCTGGCGGCCGCCGGCACCTCGTACGTGCACCTGCTGCCCGTATTCGACATCGGTACGATCCCGGAGAAGCCCGCGGACCGCACCGAGCCCGCCTGCGATTTGAAGGTGTACGCGCCCGACTCCGCGGAGCAGCAGGCCTGCGTGGCGGCGGCCGCCGCCAAGGACGCCTACAACTGGGGCTACGACCCGCTGCACTACACCGTCCCCGAGGGCAGCTACGCCAGCGACCCGAACGGCACCGCCCGCACCGTCGAGTTCCGCAGGATGGTCCAGTCCCTGAACGGCGCCGGACTGCGCACGGTGATGGACGTGGTCTACAACCACACCGTCGCCGCCGGGCAGTCGGACAAGTCGGTGCTCGACCGGATCGTTCCCGGCTACTACCAGCGGCTGCTCGCCGACGGCAGTGTCGCCACCTCCACCTGCTGCGCCAACACGGCCCCCGAGAACGCCATGATGGGCCGACTCGTCGTGGACTCCGTCGTCACCTGGGCCAAGGAGTACAAGGTCGACGGCTTCCGCTTCGACCTGATGGGCCACCACCCGAAGGCCAACATCCTGGCCGTCCGTGCCGCGCTCGACGCCCTGACGCCCGCGAAGGACGGCGTGGACGGCAAGAAGATCGTGCTCTACGGGGAGGGCTGGAACTTCGGCGAGATCGCCGACGACGCCCGCTTCGTCCAGGCCAGTCAGAAGAACATGGCCGGAACCGGCATCGCCACCTTCTCCGACCGGGCGCGCGACGCGGTCCGCGGCGGCGGCCCCTTCGACGAGGACCCGCGCGTGCAGGGCTTCGCGTCCGGCCTGTTCACCGAGCCGAACGGCTCCCCGGCCAACGGCACCCCGGCCGAGCAGCGGGCACGCCTGCTGCACGCCCAGGACCTGATCAAGGTCGGCCTGTCCGGGAACCTGGCCTCCTACACCTTCACCGACACCACCGGACGCCGCGTCAAGGGCTCCGAGGTCGACTACAACGGCGCCCCGGCCGGCTACGCGGCCGCCCCCGGAGACGCCCTCGCCTACGCGGACGCCCATGACAACGAGACCCTCGCGGACGCCCTGACGTACAAGCTCCCGCCCGCCACCGCCCCCGGCGACCGGGCCCGCATGCAGGTACTGGCCATGGCCACGGCCGCTCTCTCCCAGGGGCCGGCCCTCTCCCAGGCGGGCACCGACCTGCTGCGCTCCAAGTCCCTGGACCGCAACTCCTACGACAGCGGCGACTGGTTCAACGCCATCCAGTGGGACTGCCGGGACGGGAACGGCTTCGGCCGGGGCCTTCCCCCGGCGGCCGACAACGCCCCCAAGTGGCCCTACGCGAAGCCCCTGCTGACCGGACCGGCCCCCGGCTGCGCCGAGATCGGCGCGACCTCGGCCGCCTACCGCGACCTGCTCAGGATCCGCACGACGGAAAAGTCCTTCGGACTGACCACGGCGGACGCCGTCCAGCGCAAGCTGTCCTTCCCCCTGTCGGGCGAGGGCGAGACCCCGGGCGTGATCACCATGGTCCTGGGCGACCTGGTCGTGGTCTTCAACGCCACCCCCGCCGACCAGCCGCAGCGCGTGCCGTCCCTGGCCGGCACCGCCTACGCGCTGCACCCGGTGCAGGCGGCCGGATCCGACGCCGCGGTCAAGCGGTCCTCCTACGACACCGCGACGGGAGAGTTCACCACCCCGGCCCGCACCGTGGCGGTCTTCACACGACGCTGAGCCGGTCCAGCCGCTTCTCCAGCAGGATCACCCCGTAGATCCTGCCGTCCGCTCCCTCCTTGTGGGGGAACTCCCCGACCACCCGGTAGCCCGCACCGCGGTAGTACGCGAGCAACCGGGGGTTGGTGGAGACGCAGTCCAGCCGCGCCCGCTCGCGGCCGGTCCCGGCGATCCGCCGCTCGGCGTGTTCGAGCATGCGCCGGCCGGTCCCGGCGGGCGCGGCCTCGCGTTCCACCATCAGCCGGTGCACGTAGCCCGCCACCGGCGGCTGGACGCCCCAGGCCTCCTCGTCGGACCACCACAGCTCGTACGCGCCGCAGACGCGGCCGTCGGCGTCGCCGGCGAGCCAGACCTCCCCGTCGCGCATCCGCGCCAGGAAGTGAACGGCGTCCTTCTCGCCCGGCTTCCACTGCTCGATCCCGTGCGCCAGCATCCACCGGGCGGCCCGGTCGTGCAGCAGCACCAGGGTCTTGGTGTCCTTCTCCTGGGCCCGCCGGAACACGATGCCGTCGTCAATGATCACGCGGGCATTATCGCCGCAACCGCGATCACCGGGGGCCGGGCACCTCGTGCGGGATCAACCCGCCCAGCCGCCCCACGAGTTCCCCGAACGGCCCGTCGGCCGGCTCTCCGGCCAGGATCCGTACGAGGATCCCCGCCATCTCCGCGTCGTACGCGGCGCTCACGGCGGCCAGCGCGGCGAAGTCGTGCACCAGCTGCAACTCCAGCTCGGCCCGCGGGATCCGGCGCCCGTCCAGCCAGATCAGCGCCGTGGACTCGGCGAGCGACACCCAGGAACGCACGACGAGTTCGAGCCGCGCGGGCGGCTCCTCGATGCCCAGGTGCGTCAGGATCTGCTCGTACGCCGCCTGCCGGACCTCGTCGATCATGGCGTTGGCCCGGCTGCTCCCGACCGCCGGACCGCCGCGCATGAGCGCCGAGAAGCCCGGCCCGTGGTCGTCGACGAAGGCGAAGAACCGCCCCATCACCCGCAGCAGCCGCGCCCCCAGCGGTCCCTCCCGGGGCTCCACGAACCGCTGCGCCAGCTCGTCGGCCGCCCGCCGCAGCGCCGCCTCGTACAGGCTCAGCTTGCCGGGGAAGTAGTGGTAGACGAGCGGTCGCGATATGCCCGCGGCCGCCGCGATCTCGTCGATCGACACATCGTCGGGAGAGCGGTGGCTGAACAGTTCGAGGGCCACCCCGATCAGCTGCTGCCGCCGCTCCTCGACACCCATCCTGCGCCGCACTCCGGTTGTCATGCGGACACCCTACTTCGAGCCACCCGGTGCCCCACCAGGGCTCCGCGGGCACCGGTCCGGGCGGGGGTCCGGGCGCTCAGAGGTCCAGGACCAGGCGGCCGTCCCCGGCGCGGGAGACGCACAGCAGCATGGAGTCCGCGCGCTCGGCGTCCGTCAGGAGCTCGTCGCGGTGGTCCACCTCGCCCGCCAGCACCCGGTGTTGGCAGGTGCCGCAGAAGCCCTGCTCGCAGGAGTAGGGGGTGGCGGGCAGTTCCCGGCGGACCGCCGCCAGGACGCTCTCGTCCGCGCCGCCCTCCACCGTGCGCCCCGAGCGGCGCAGTTCGACGGTGAAGGCCCGCGCCGGGCCGGACGCCGCGGGGGCGAAGCGCTCCAGCCTCACCGATTCCGGATCGGGGACGGCCGCCGTGACGGCCCGCATCAGAGGCTCCGGACCGCAGCAGTAGACGAGGGTGCCGGGCCCCGTCGCGGCGAGCGCGCTCAGATCCGGGAGGCCCACCTCGTCCTGCGGGAGGACGGTGACCCGCTCGCCGTACGCGGCCAGTTCGGCGAGGAAGGGCATCGAGGCGCGCGAGCGGCCCCCGTACAGGAGGGTCCAGTCGGCGCCCGCCGCCTCGGCCGCCCGGAGCATCGGCAGCAGCGGGGTGATGCCGATGCCGCCCGCGACGAACACGTACGAGGCGGCCGGCAGGAGGGGGAACCGGTTGCGCGGCGGGCGCAGTTCCAGCTCCGTGCCCACCACGAGCCGGGCGTGCGCCTCGCGGGAGCCGCCCCGGCCGTCCTCGACCAGCCGGATCGCGATGGTGTACGCGCCGCCGTCCGCGGGGTCGCCGCACAGGGAGTACTGGCGCACCAGTCCCGAGGGCAGGGTGACGTCCAGGTGCGCGCCGGGCGTCCAGGGCGGCAGGCCGGGGGCTTCGAGCGTCAGCCGCAGAACGCCCTCGACCGGCTCCGTGCGGTGGGTGATCCGGGCCCGCAGCGGGCGGCGCGGGGAGTGGCCGGAAACCGGCCGCTCCAGCGCGGGCAGCGGCCACAGCGGGGACCCCGCGATGCGGCGGCGCAGGGCGCGCCGGGCCGCCCACGCGGCGCCCGCCACCGCCGTGGCGGCCAGGGCGCGCCTCATGAGCGCGCACCGCCGTTCGCGCCGGGGGAGGTGGCGAGGTAGGCCGCGGCCTGGGCCGTCGAGCCCTCCTGCGAGGGGTGGTAGGTGCGGGAGAGGTAGGTGGGGACGGACTTCAGCATCGCGCCGGCGGTGGGGAGCACACCGCGCCGGCCGGCCCGGAGGAACTGCCCGACGGAGGCTCTGCCGTCCGGCAGGTGTGGGTCGTTCTCCATGAAGAAGCGCACGCCGCGCTGCCAGAGGAAGACCAGCGCCGCGAAGGCGGTCGCCCACGTGCGGGCCCGGCGGCGGTAGTTTCCGTCCACGTGCATGAACAGGTCGAAGGCCACGGAGCGGTGCTCGACCTCCTCCGCCCCGTGCCAGCGCAGCAGGTCCAGCATGGTGGGGTCGGCGCCGCGCCGGTCGAGCTCGCCGGCGTTCAGCACCCAGTCGCCGAGGAAGGCGGTGTAGTGCTCGATGGCGGCGATCATCGCGACCCGCTCCATCAGCCACCAGCGCCGGGCCCGCCCGGGCGGCAGCGTCCGGTCGCCGAGGAGCTTCTCGAAGAGCCAGTCGACCTGGGCCGTGTACGGGGTCGGGTCCAGGCCCAGCCGCTTGAGGTGGGGCAGCACGTCGTCGTGGGCGGCGGCGTGCATGGCCTCCTGGCCTATGAAGCCGAGGACGTCCGCGCGCAGCCGCTCGTCCTCGATGTACGGGAGCACCTGCTTGTAGACGTGCACGAACCAGCGCTCACCTGCGGGCAGCAGCAGGTGCAGCACATTGATCATGTGCCCCGCGAAGGGCTCCCCGGGCAGCCAGTGGAGCGGGGTGTCCTCCCATGCGAAGGACACCTTCCGGGGGGCGAGGTCCACGTGTTCCGACGCCACGGGGGCGGGCGCGGGCGGCGTATTAGACATGGCGTCAATGTACTGATGGGTAGGAGTCAGGTGAACCCCTCTGCACCCACTTCCCGCACCGGCTTCCCGCACCGGCTTCCGCGCCCGCCGCGGTGGAGTCCTCAGCGCAGGACGCCCGCCTTCGTGCCGTCCGTCAGCTTGCCCGACAGCTCGACCTCGGCGCCCGCCGGGGCCTTGACCGCCAGGCGGTTGCCGTTCGCGCTGCCGTTGACGCCGCCGCCCGACACCGACAGCGAGGCGAACTGCGCGCTGCCCGCCGCGAGGACGTACCACTGGCCCGCGCGGGACTTCCACAGCACGCCCGCCAGCACCCGCGGCTCCCGGGGCCCGCACGCCACCGAACCCTCCGACTTGGCGGCCTGCGCCGCGAGCGGGGCACCCGGGGCCAGGAACTGCGCCTGCACCCGGTCCGCCGTGCCCTGCCAGGTCTCGGCCCGGGTGCAGAGCCAGGCCGCCGTGCCGTCGCCCTCCGGCAGCGGCTGCTTGGCGTACGTCCAGGCGTTGACCGTACGGACGCCGTGCGAGCGGACCGAGGGCAGCAGGCAGACGATCCTCGCCCAGTCCCCGAACTCGGCGGCCTCCGTCACATCGCGCTCGGCGCCGGGCGCCCCCGACGTCAGCCGGGCCGGCGTCAGCTCACCGAGGTCGGTGACCAGGCGGGCCCCGCCGTCCCCGGTCAGGGACAGGGCGTTCCAGCTGGTGCAGCTGCCGCCCGGGGCGGGGCTCTCGAACGGCGGGGTGACCCCGTCGGAGGTCAGCCTGAGCGCCGCCGGGGCCCCGGCCGGCTTGAGCAGGTCCCGCAGGGCGACCCCGGTGACCCAGGGCGCGGCGAGGTAGCGGACGTTGCCGTCGACCCGGCTGAGGACCAACCCGGTCGCGGTGGCCGCCGAGGCCCCGTCGGTCCGGGCGAAGTCGAGGGCGGCGCCGGCCGTCCCGTCGCGCGGCTCGGCGTACCGCACCACGCGCAGACCGTCGTACAGCAGGACCACGACGGCCTGGTCGACGGTGCCCGCGTAGAGCAGCTGCGCCGGCCCCATCGGCGGCCCGGTCGGGGTCCCGGGAGTGGCCGACACCACGACGCCGGAGCCGGGCCGGGCCCATACGGCGAGCGCCCGGCGCAGCAGGTCCGCGTCGTCCGCGCGGTCGCCGCGCGCGGGCCAGGCGGAGAAGTCGGTACGGGAGGAGGTGCTCCACCGCGAGGCCGCGGCCCGCACCAGCCGGGCCGGGTCCAGGGCCTGTTCGGCCGCGGCGTTGCGCGCGTACGGGGGAGCGGCGGCTCCGTCCGCGCCCCAGCCCCCGCCGGGGAGCGCGAGCAGCGCCCCGCACACGGCGAGCGCGGCCCCGGCGGCCAGCGCGGCCCGGACGAGGCGCCGGCGCCGCAGCAGGTCGGTGGGCCGTGCCTGGAGCACGCACGGGTCGAACTCGGAGGAGGTGAACAGGGTGTCGTGCGCCGGGTCCCCGGACTCCGCGACGGCGGCGGCCGGGTCCGCGACCCCGGCCTCGGTGAGCACCCGGATCACCTCCGGTTCCGACAGCCGCTCCAGGGCCCGCAGCACGCACGCGGCGCGCCCCGGCCCGCCGAGGGTGGCCAGCCACTGGTCGAGGGCCAGTTCCTCGGCTCCGCCGGAGCGCGGGAACAGCCGCAGCCCCCAGGCCTGGGGCAGCGCCGGGGGCAGCTGCGCGCGCCGGGGCATCGCGCGGAAGGTCAGCGGGAGCCCGGCCTCCAGGGCGGAGCGCAGGACACGGAGCCGGACGTAGGCGTACCCCGGGCCGCCCACGTCGTCACCGCGCTGGCCGGGGACCCCGCCCCGGACGGTCGCCGCGGCGTCCCGCCGTCCGCGCGGCAGGGCCCGCTGGGCCAGCGAATGGGCGGTCAGCACCCGTCGGTGACGGCCGAGGGCGGGCGGCAGCACCAGGTAGGCGAGCCGCACCAGCCGCGGGTAGTGCTCGACGATGGCGGCCTCGGCCTGCTCGACGTCGGGAAGCAGGGGGCGGGTGGCGGTATCCGGCGCAGTCACGTTCAGCAGAACGAGCGAATCGTCGGATGGTCACCCGCCCCCAGCGCACACGTTCGGGCCGATCCGTGCGGGACCGCGCGGGGCCGAGGCCTGCGCGCCGTCGCGGCGGGAGGCCCGTGCCGGAGCCGGGACCGCACGCCCGCCGGGGTCAGACCACCAGGCGGGCGCGCAGCGCCTCGACCGTCTCGTCCGGGACGCCCAGCCCCTCGCGCACGTACTTCTCCATGGAGCCGTAGCGGGTCTCGACCTCGTCCAGCGCGGCCCGCAGGTACTCCGGGAAGACGCCGATCAGCGCGAGCGCGATCTCCGGGTCGCCGCCGGCCACCGTGAAACCCTCGATCATCGGAGCGAAGGCCTGCCTGACCGCCGGATTGACGGAGAGGTACTCGGCCATCAGGGTCTCGTCGTCCGCGCCGAGCAGCGACAGGATGACCGTCGCGCCCCACCCCGTACGGTCCTTGCCGGCCGTGCAGTGGAAGAGCAGCGGGCCCCCCTGCGGGTCGGCGGCCTCGGTGAGCAGCAGCCGGAACGCGGCCTGCGCCGAGCCGGAGCTCACGAAAGAGCGGTAGACCTGGCCGAACAGGGCCTGGGCCCTGCCGCCGCCCAGCTGCTCCTCGGCGACCACCGGGTCGGCCAGCAGGTCCTTGAGCTGGGCCGCGGCGGGCATGCTGCCGGCGCGCACCCGGTCCGCGAACACGTCGCCCACCAGGCCCCGGGCCCCGGCCGGAAGCCGGTCGGGGTGGTCGGTGCGCTCGGCCTCACTGCGGAAGTCGATGACGGTGCGCAGGCCCAGCGCGGACACCACCGGGTCGGCCTCCGGGTCGAGCCGGTCGAGCTGCCCCGAGCGCAGCACCAGCCCGGACCGGACGCTGCGGCCGCCCGGAAGCGGGGTGCCGCCGAGGTCGCGGAGGTTGGCGACGGTGGTGGAGGGGAGGGCGGTCATCGTGGCTGCTCCAGCGGTGTGGTCACTCGTAGCATCAGGCGTTTGATCCAATTTTCCGGCGGTTCGCTCCGGAAAGGCAATCGGCGGCCAGCGCGACCCCGACGCCGATGGCGAGCGCGGCCAGGTGTCCGGCGTCGGTGAAGGTCCGCCCGCGCTTGACCACGGGCGCGGCGGCCAGGGTGAGCAGGACCGCCCGGGCGGCGGTGCGCGCGGTACCGCGCGGCAGGGCCGAGGTCAGTGCGCCGAGCACGGCGTTGAAGCCGTAGCTGGTCCCCACGTCCAGGGCCCGCCGGACGCGCGCATCGGTCGTCCTGCGCAGTGCGCCGTACACGAGGAGCGTCGCCGTGGCGTGCCCGAACAGGAACACCGCCGCCGTCCACCAGGCGCCGTACGCGTACTCGGCGTACCCGAGGACCGCGACGAGCAGCAGCGCGTACGGAAGCGGCATGGGTTCCTCGACGACGAAGGCGCTGCTCAGCAGCGTCCCCCAGCGCCCGGCGGCGAGGTTGTCGACATTCGTCGAGCAGTCGCGGAGCAGTTCCTCGCGGTCCGCCGCCGCCATGCGCTCCAGGGCGTGCGCCCCGATCTGCACCCCGCCGGCGTACACCGCGCCCAGTGGAATTGGATTCACCAGCCCATGATCGGATACGGCCCTCTGGCGGGCACCACCGGGCTCCGTGCGAACATGTCCCGGCCATGACCGACAACCCCGCGCCGATGCGCGCCGCACGGGCCGCGACCTTCGCGGCGATGTGCGTCGCTCTGGGCGCGGCGGGGCATTCGTACATGTCCGGGACGGATATTCCGCTCCTCGGCCTTCTGGGTGCCTTCGGGCTGACCGGCTCGCTCGCCTGGCTCGCCGCCGGACGCCGGTGCGGCCCGGTGGGGATCACCGCCACTCTGCTCGCCGTGCAAGGGGTGCTGCACCTCGTCTTCTCCGGCAGCCAGGCCGCGGGGCCGTCGTCGGGGGCCGCGCCCGCACACCACCACCACGCGACGGCAGCGGCGGCCGCCGCCGTCGGGGAGATGGCCGGGATGGGCGAGCCGGCCGCCGCGGTCGGCCACGGCGGAGCCGCCATGATCGCCGCGCACGTGCTCGCCGGCCTGTTCTGCGCCGTCTGGCTGGCGCGGGGCGAGGCCGCCGTCTTCCGGCTGGTCCGGGCCCTGCGCTCCGCCGCGGTGCACGCCGCCGGGCCCCTCTCCCGCGCGTTCCTGCTGCTGCGGGCGCGGACGGCTCCCGAACCGGCACCCCCGGCCGCGCCGTCGCGGCGCCCCCGCCGCGCCCGTCCGCGCCGGCTGCGCGGGGCCGTGCACGCCCACGCCGTGGTGCGC
>NZ_JBHXRU010000125.1:0-16190 GCF_042716255.1 Streptomyces sp. NPDC058662
GCGCCCCGCACTGCGGGGCGCGGCCTTCGCCGTTGTTCAACGCGGGAAGGTCACTTGACCTTGACGACGAGCGTGCCGGCCGCGCGGTCGTGCCAGCCCTGGAGCTTGCCCGAGTTGTCGAAGAAGGGGGAGAGGTAGACCAGCAGCTGGCCGATACCGCACAGGACGCTGCCGACCATCGGGATGATCCAGCGGATGAAGCCGCCGCCGATGCCGGGAGCCTGGCCCGTGCTCTCCTTGACGACCTTGAGGCCGAGCGCCATCTTGCCGAGGGTCGCGCCGACGAAGGCGATCATCAGCCATTCGTAGAGCAGCGTGACGAGGAAGAGGATGAAGATGGCGCCGAAGAAGGCGGCCATGATGCCGCCCGCCGCGTCGTTCACGCACGCCTCGTACGTCGGGGACAGCGGGTCGCCGCACTCCTCGATGCTCTTCTGCGCACCGAACATGCCGGCGAAGCCGATCGCGCTGAAGACGGCGTACAGGATGCCGATGGCCAGACCGTCGATCACGCGGGCGCCGAAGCGGCGGCCCATCGTGGCGACCGCGACGGTGCCGAGACCGGCGACGTTGATGTAGCCGTTGTTGGCCTGGAGCGTGCCCGCCTGCGGGGGCACGGCGCCGTACGGCTGGTCCTGCTGCGGGTAGCCGTAGCCGCCCTGCGGCGGGACGCCCTGCGGGGCCTGCTGCGGGTGGCCGTAGCCGGGCTGGCCCTGCGGGGGCTGCTGCTGCTGTCCGTACGGGTTGTTCGGGTCGCCGAAGCTCATCTTGCGGTGTTCCTCCGTGGAAGTGCGGGGACGCACGGCAACGCGCGTGGAGGAACTCTGCGACTTGCGGTCCGCCCCCCGGCACTGCCCGCGGCACTCTTTGCGAGCATCGTCGTCGGACCGGACAGGCGTTGTCCAGTTGGTTCCCACGCGCGGGGCTACTCGTTGTGCAAGTGCAATGAACCGATCAGCCCGTCGGACCCCTTGACTGGAACCGGGGCCACTCCATCCGGGAGGATGGGTCCATGACCGCCCAGATTCTCGATGGCAAGGCCACCGCCGCCGCGATCAAGTCCGAACTGACCGCCCGCGTGGCGGCCCTGAAGGCCCGGGGCATCACCCCCGGCCTCGGCACCGTACTGGTCGGTGACGACCCGGGCAGCCGCTGGTACGTCAACGGCAAGCACAAGGACTGCGCCGAGGTCGGCATCGCCTCCATCCAGCGCGAACTGCCCGCGACCGCCTCCCAGGAGGACATCGAGGAGGTCGTGCGGGAACTCAACGCCGATCCGCGGTGCACGGGTTACATCGTCCAACTGCCGCTGCCCAAGGGCATCGACACCAACCGGGTCCTGGAGATGATGGACCCGGCGAAGGACGCCGACGGCCTGCACCCCGCCTCGCTCGGCCGCCTGGTGCTGAACGAGCCGGGCCCGCTGCCCTGCACCCCGTACGGAATCGTCGAACTGCTGCGCCACCACGGCGTCGAGATCAACGGCGCGCACGTCGTCGTCCTCGGCCGCGGCATCACCGTCGGCCGCTCGATCGGCCTGCTGCTGACCCGCAAGTCCGAGAACGCCACCGTGACCCTGTGCCACACCGGTACGCGCGACCTGCCCGCGCTCCTGCGCCAGGCGGACATCGTGGTCGCCGCGGCGGGCGTGCCGCACCTGGTCAAGCCCGAGGACGTGAAGCCCGGCGCGGCCGTCCTCGACGTCGGCGTCAGCCGCGACGAGAGCGGGAAGATCGTCGGCGACGTGCACCCCGGTGTCGCCGAGGTGGCCGGCTGGATCTCCCCGAACCCGGGCGGAGTCGGCCCGATGACCCGGGCGCAGCTGCTCGTGAACGTCGTCGAGGCGGCGGAACGGACCACCGGTGAAGGCTGACCCCGACGCCGCCCCGGCGGACGTCCCGGCCGCCGGGGCCGCCCGCTCCCGCCGCTTCCCGTCCGTCACGCGGACCACCGCCCGCCCCGAGGGCAGCGGCCGCGCCATCACCGGCGCGGTCTCCGCGCCGGCCCGCCAGTGGCCGATGCTCGCCGTCCTCGCGGCGACGGCGGCCGGGCTGCTGGCCACGGCCGTGGGGCACCCGCGGATCGGCTGCCTGGCGATCGGGATCGCCCTGATCGCGGCCTCCGTACTGCGGCGGCTGCTCCCCTCGGTGGGCATGCTCGCGGTGCGCTCCCGTTTCACGGACATGGTCACGTACGGGCTGCTGGGCGTGGCCATCACCCTTCTCGCGCTCGTGATCGAGCCCAAGCCCCTACTGGACATCCCGTTCCTGGAGAGCGCCGTCCGCTTCACCGTCCGGTAGCGGGCAGCGTCGCGGGGAACCCGTACGCGGGGCGTCGGCCGCGTGCGTCAAGTCGACCGAAGAGCGGCGGACGGGGCGGATCCGCCTGGTGGAGTGAGCCAGGAGGGGCTCGCCATGCCCCCATTCGAGGGCCGATTCCGACTGTGGACCTTCGAACCCGGGGATCGCGTGTGCCGCGCACCACACAGGGCGGGGGGTCGGCCCCCGCCCGGGTCGGATAGCCTGACCGCGGATGTCTCTTCACGTCAAGATTCCACAGGACAGGGAAGCGGCGTCCTCCCAGCACTTGGGGCCCAGCCCATGGGGCAGGGACGCCCCACCGCCAGCTGTCTAACGGAGAAGGCCATGACCCGCACTCCCGTGAATGTCACCGTCACCGGCGCCGCCGGCCAGATCGGCTACGCCCTGCTCTTCCGCATCGCGTCCGGTCACCTCCTCGGCGCGGACGTGCCGGTGAAGCTCCGGCTTCTGGAGATCCCGCAGGGCATGAAGGCCGCTGAGGGCACCGCCATGGAGCTCGACGACTGCGCCTTCCCGCTGCTCAAGGGCATCGACATCTTCGACGACCCGAACCAGGGCTTCCAGGGCGCGAACGTCGCACTGCTCGTCGGCGCCCGCCCGCGCACCAAGGGCATGGAGCGCGGCGACCTGCTCTCCGCCAACGGCGGCATCTTCAAGCCGCAGGGCAAGGCCATCAACGACCACGCCGCGGACGACATCAAGGTCCTCGTCGTGGGCAACCCGGCCAACACCAACGCGCTCATCGCGCAGGCCGCGGCTCCGGACGTACCGGCCGAGCGCTTCACCGCGATGACCCGCCTGGACCACAACCGGGCGATCTCGCAGCTCGCCAAGAAGACCGGCGCCGACGTCACCGACATCAAGCGCCTGACCATCTGGGGCAACCACTCGGCCACCCAGTACCCGGACGTCTTCCACGCGGAGATCGCCGGCAAGAACGCCGCCGAGGTCGTGAACGACGAGCTGTGGCTCGCCGACACCTTCATCCCGACCGTCGCCAAGCGCGGTGCCGCGATCATCGAGGCCCGCGGCGCGTCCTCGGCCGCCTCGGCCGCCAACGCGGCCATCGACCACGTGCACACCTGGGTCAACGGCACCGCGGCGGGCGACTGGACCTCCATGGGCATCCCGTCGGACGGCTCCTACGGCGTCCCGGAGGGCATCATCTCCTCCTTCCCCGTCACCACCCGCGACGGCTCGTACGAGATCGTCCAGGGCCTGGACATCAACGAGTTCTCCCGCGCGCGCATCGACGCGTCCGTGCAGGAGCTCGTCGAGGAGCGCGACGCGGTCCGCGAGCTCGGCCTGATCTGACCGGCTGGGCGACACAGCTGAACCCGAAGGCCCCGGCGCACCGCGCCGGGGCCTTCGGGCTTTTCCGGCGGGCCCGTCCGGGGGAGGGCCGGCTCCGGGGTCAGCCCTTGCCGTACATGCCCGGCGTGTAGTGGCCGGGCACGCCGCGCGTGGTGACGCTGATGCGGTTCCAGACGTTGATCGTGGAGATGACGGCGATCAGCTGGGCCAGCTCGCGCTCCTCGAAGTGCCGCGCGGCCTTCGCGTAGACCTCGTCGGGCACGAAACCGTCCGTCAGGACCGTGACCGCCTCGGTCAGTTCGATCGCGGCGAGCTCCTTCTCCGTATAGAAGTGCCGCGACTCCTCCCAGGCGTTCAGCAGCACGATCCGCTCGACGCTCTCACCGGCCGCGACGGCGTCCTTGGTGTGCATGTCGATGCAGAAGGCGCAGTGGTTGATCTGCGAGGCGCGCAGCTTGACGAGCTCCACCAGCGTCGGGTCCAGACCCTTCCTGGCGGCGATCTCCAGGGCCAGGACGGCCTTGTAGACCTCGGGCGCAACCTTCGCCATGTTCATGCGGGGCGTGTGCTCCGGGGCGTAGGCGTCGGCCGCGGGGCGGGGGTGGGTGTGTCCTGCGTGTCCGGTCGTGGTCGTCATGTGCTCCACCCTAGGAGCCGGGCGGCCCATGGGTATGGTCCATATCCATGACGGAATCCTGGGCCACTTTCGGCGCGGACCTGCATCTGGAGCTGTCCGGCGGGCGCGGCCTGCGCGCCGGGCTCGCCGAGGCGCTGCGCGAGGCCGCGCGCAGCGGCCGGCTGGCGGCCGGGACGCGGCTGCCGTCCTCCCGCTCGCTCGCCCGCGACCTGGGCATCGCGCGCAACACGGTGGCCGAGGCCTACGCCGAACTCGTCGCCGAGGGCTGGCTGACGGCCCGGCAGGGCTCCGGCACCCGGGTCGCGGAGCGGGCCCGGCCGCGGCGTCCGGCGGCCGCCGCCCGCACACGGCGCCCCGCCGGCCGGGGGCCCTCGTACAGCCTGCTGCCCGGCTCGCCGGACGTGAGCGCCTTCCCGCGCGCGGCCTGGCTGTCCGCGACCCGCCGGGCCCTGGCCGGCGCGCCCGACGAGGCCTTCGGGTACGGGCGCGACGCCCGCGGCCGGATCGAGCTGCGGGAGGCACTGGCCGGGTACCTGGCCCGCGCGCGCGGGGTGTACGCCGACCCGGACCGCATCGTGGTCTGCGCGGGCTTCGCCCACGCCCTGATGTTGTCGGCTGCCGTGGTGCGGGCGCGCCGGACGCGGGAGATGGCGGTCGAGGGGTACTGCCTGGACATCCACCGCGACCTGCTGGCGCGGGCCGGGACGCGCACCCGGCCGCTGCGCGTGGACGGGGAGGGGGCCCGTACGGGGGACCTGGGCGCCGGGGTGGGCGCCGTGCTGCTGACCCCCGCGCACCAGTTCCCGACCGGCGCGGCCCTGACCCCGGCCCGCAGGGCGGCCGCGGTGGACTGGGCCGGGGCCACGGGCGGGCTGATCCTGGAGGACGACTACGACGGGGAGTTCCGCTACGACCGCCAGCCGGTGGGCGCCCTGCAGGGGCTGGACCCGGACCGCGTGCTGTACCTCGGCACCGCCAGCAAGTCCCTGGCGCCCGGGCTGCGCCTGGGCTGGATGGTGGTGCCGCCCGGGCTGGTGGACGAGGTGCTGGCCGTCAAGGGCGCCACCGACTGGACCTCCAGCGCGCTGGAGCAGCTGACACTGGCCGAGTTCATCACCTCCGGCGCGTACGACCGGCACGTGCGCGGGATGCGGCTGCGCTACCGGCGGCGCCGGGACGAGCTGCTCGCCGCGCTGGCCGGCCGGGTGGCGGTGTCAGGCATCGCGGCGGGCCTGCACGCGGTGCTCGACCTGCCGGCGGGCACGGAGCGCTCGGTGGTCCAGTCGGCGGCCTGGCAGGACCTCGCCGTGGAGGGGCTCTCCCGTTTCCGCCACCCGGAGGCGGACCTGCCGCCGCGGGACGCGCTGGTGGTGGGGTACGGCACGCCGTCGGACAGCGCGTGGGGGCCGACGCTGGCGGCGCTGTCAGCCGCCCTGCCGTGACCGGGCGGGCGGCGGGGTGTCACCCCCCGGCCGGGCCGGGCGGGGCGGCGGGGGCGGCGGGGGCGGCCGCGGCGGGCGGGGGTTCGCCGAAGCGGGAAAGCGCGAGGGCGCCGGCGACCGCGACGGCGAAGCCCAGGACGGCGAGCCAGCCCAGGCCCTCGCGGGTGCGGTCGCCGAGCCAGACCACGCCCACCACCGCCGGGCCGACCGTCTCGCCGAGCACCATCCCGGCCGTCGCCGCCGTCACCGAGCCGCGCTGGAGCGCCGAGGTGAGGAGCAGGAAGCCCGCACCGCCGCCGAGCAGCAGCGCGTACAGCGCCGGATCGCGCAGCTCGTCCACGGAGAAGCCGTCGACGAGGCGCACCGCGACCTCCACCACGCCGAAGCCCGTCCCGGCCGCCAGGCCCAGCACCAGCGCGCGCGGACCGTCCGGGAGCCGGCCCGCCGCGGCGCCGACCAGCAGGACCAGCACCGCCACCGCCAGCAGGCCCAGCTCCAGCGCGAGCGATCCGGTGCCCGCGCCCTCCTCTCCGGCGGCGAGCCCCAGCATCAGCAGGCCCGCGCAGACCACCGCCACGGCGCCCCACTCCGTACGGGACAGCCGGACCCGCAGCAGCCGCGCCGCGACCACCGCCGTGACCGCGAGGCTGGCGGCCAGCGCCGCGCCCACGGCGTAGATCGGGATGTGGCGCAGCGCGACGACCTGGAGGACGAACCCGGCCCCGTCCAGGGCCAGACCGGCCAGGTACCGCCACTGGCGCAGGGCCCGCAGGAAGAGCGCCGGGTCCACACCGGACCCCGTACCGGGCTCCGCCGCGCGGGCCGCCACCGCCTGCAGTACGGAGGCCGTACCGAAACAGACCGCCGCACCGAGCGCACAAACCATCCCAATGAGCACGAAGCGACTCTAGGTCACGGATCTCACGGCGGCCGGATTCCATCGGCCAGGGGCGCCGCTCTAGTCTGTCCGGAGCACGCCACTAGGGGGAGCAGCAGACATGGACAGCAGCAGCACCAATCAGCGTCGGATGCGTTCGGGAGCCGTCGCGCTCGGCGGAGTGGGACTGCTCGCGGCCACACTCGTGGCCTGCGGCAGCAACGACGAGCCGGACAAGCGCTGCGCGTCGCGCACCACGCTGGAGAAGCTCAACAACAAGGAGTGCAAGAGCGGCGGCCGCGGCTCGCACTACTACGGCGGCACCGTCGTGGCGGGCAAGGTCAGCGGCGGCAGCTTCGACAAGTCGGCCGTCACCCGCGGCGGCCTCGGCAAGAGCAGCTCCGGCTCCAGCGGCGGCTGAGGCACCCGGTAGCCCGACGACCGGTCGCCCCGGCACCCCCAGAACCCGAGGGAACTGCACACCGATGAAGCGGCACACCATCGAGCCCCGCCCCGACTGGCAGAAGACCGTCGAGGAACAGGGGCTGATCTACCCCCTCACCCGCTACCCCGACGACACGCTGCGCCCCTACTGGGACGAGAGCGCGTACTACTCCTTCACGCTCCCCGAGGTCGAGGCCCTGGAGAACGTGGTCGAGGAGCTGCACGCCATGTGCCTGGCCGCGGCCGCGCACATCGTCGAGCGGGACCGTTTCGCCGACCTCGGCATCACCGACCCCGCGCTGGCGTCCCGGATCGCCGAGTCCTGGCGGCGGCGCGCCGAACAGCCCTCCCTCTACGGGCGGTTCGACCTGCGCTACGACGGGGGCGGGGGCCCGGCGAAGATGCTGGAGTACAACGCGGACACCCCGACCTCCCTGGTGGAGGCGGCGAGTCCGCAGTGGTTCTGGATGGAGGAGCGGTTCCCCGGCGCCGACCAGTGGAACTCCCTCCACGAGCGGCTCGTGGACGCCTGGCGCCGGCAGGCCGAACTGCTGCCGCCCGGCCCGGTGCACTTCGCGCACTCCGAGAGCGACGAGCTGGGGGAGGACCTGATGACGGTCGCCTACCTCCAGGAGACCGCCGAGCAGGCCGGCCTGGACACGCAGGCCCTGTCCGTCGAGCAGATCGGCTGGGACAGCCTGTCCGGCCGGTTCGTCGACGAGAAGCTCCGCTTCATCCGCAGCTGCTTCAAGCTGTACCCGTGGGAGTGGATGGCCACGGACCAGTTCGGCCCGCAGGTCCTCGACACGTACGACCACGGCGGCGGTTCCGGCACCACCTGCTGGATCGAGCCGTTGTGGAAGATGCTGCTGTCCAACAAGGCGCTGCTGGCGATCCTGTGGGAGCTCTTCCCGGAGCACCCCAACCTGCTGCCCGCCTACCTCGACGGCCCGCGCGAGCTGGCCGAACCGGGGTCCTCGGGCTACGTGGCCAAGCCGCTGCTCGGCCGCGAGGGCGCCGGCGTGACCCTCCACGGCGCGGACGGCGCGGACCCGTTCGTCCCCCAGGAGGGGGAGCGGTACTGCTTCCAGGGCCTCGCCCCGCTGCCCGACTTCGACGGCAACCGCGTGGTGCTCGGCGCGTGGGTCGTCGAGGACGAGGCGGCGGGGCTCGGCATCCGCGAGTCGGCGGGGCCGGTCACGGACGAGTACGCCCGCTTCCTGCCCCACGTCATCCTGTAGCGGCCGCCGCCGCTACGCCAGGACGGACCGGAGCTGCTCCAGCCCCCAGTCCAGGTCCTCCTTGGTGATCACCAGCGGCGGGGCCAGCCGGATCGTCGACCCGTGGGTGTCCTTCGCCAGGACGCCCAGCTCCATCAGCTTCTCGGAGATCTCCCGGCCCGTCCCGCGGGCCGGGTCGATGTCCACCCCCGCCCACAGGCCGCGCCCGCGTACAGCGGTCACGGCGCCCCCGCCGACCAGGAGGCCCAGCTCCCGGTGCAGGTGGTCGCCCAGTTCGGCGGCCCGCTGCTGGTACTCCCCGGTCCGCAGCATCGCCACGACCTCCAGGGCGACGGCGCAGGCGAGCGGGTTCCCGCCGAAGGTGGAGCCGTGCTCGCCGGGGCGGAACACCCCGAGCACGTCCCGGTCCGCGACGACGGCCGAGACCGGGACCACGCCGCCGCCGAGGGCCTTGCCCAGGATGTACACGTCCGGGACGACGTCCTCGTGCTCGCAGGCGAAGGTCCGGCCGGTGCGGCCGAGCCCCGACTGGATCTCGTCCGCCATGAACAGGACGTTCCGCTCGCGCGTCAGCTCCCGTACGCCGCTCAGGTAGCCGGGCGGCGGCACGAGCACCCCCGCCTCGCCCTGGATCGGCTCCAGGAGCACGGCGACGGTGTTCTCGGTGACCGCGCGGGCGAGCGCGGTGAGGTCCCCGTACGGCACGATCTCGAAGCCCGGCGTGTAGGGCCCGAAGTGGTCGCGCGCGTCGTGGTCCGTGGAGAAGGAGACGATCGTGGTGGTCCGCCCGTGGAAGTTGTCGGCGGCGACCACGATCTTGGCGTGTCCGTCCGGGACGCCCTTGACCTGGTAGCCCCACTTGCGGGCCGTCTTGACCGCCGTCTCCACGGCCTCGGCCCCCGTGTTCATGGGCAGCACCATGTCCTTGCCGCAGAGCGCGGCGAGTTCGGAGCAGAAGTCGGCGAACCGGTCGTGGTGGAAGGCCCGCGACGTCAGCGTCACCCGCTCCAGCTGGGCCCGCGCGGCGTCGATCAGGCGCCGGTTGCCGTGCCCGAAGTTGAGCGCGGAGTACCCGGCGAGCATGTCGAGATACCTGCGGCCCTCCACGTCGGTCATCCACGCGCCCTCCGCGGAGGCGATGACCACGGGCAGCGGGTGGTAGGTGTGCGCACTGTGCGCCTCGGTGGAACGGATGGCATCAGCAGGTGTCGACACGGGGTCTCCGATCGTCGGTTGTGCCGGGTGAGCCGGTGACGAGAGTGGCGTCACCTTCTTATCGTCGCTCGTACACCGGACGGAGAAACCTCTCTTCGACGCGCCCGCTAAGGTGGGCGGTACGCACGGCGACTGGCGTACGGGGAACCAACTCCGGGGGAGTCGTGCGCGCTCGACCGCACACAGGGCCGCTCGCCTGGGCCTCGCGGGGTACCGATCACATCGACCCCGGAGGAGCCCGCATGTCCGCGAGCCGCCATCCCGCCCTGTCCGCGACCGACCCCGAACTGGCGTCCTTCGTCGCCGCGGAGGAAGTCCTGCAGGCGCAGACGCTCCGCCTGATCCCCAGCGAGAACTACGTCTCCGCGGCCGTACTCGAAGCCTCGGGCACCGTGCTGCAGAACAAGTACAGCGAGGGCTACCCCGGCCGCCGCTACTACGAGGGCCAGCAGAACATCGACCGCGTCGAGGCCCTCGCAGTGGAGCGGGCGAAGGGCCTGTTCGGCGTGGACCACGCCAACGTCCAGCCCTACTCCGGCTCCCCGGCCAACCTGGCGGTGTACCTGGCCTTCGCGAAGCCGGGCGACACGGTGATGGGCATGGCCCTCCCGATGGGCGGGCACCTCACCCACGGCTGGGGCGTCTCGGCGACGGGCTCCTGGTTCCGCGGCGTCCAGTACGGCGTCCGGGCCGACACCGGGCTCATCGACTACGACGCGGTGCGAGAGCTGGCCCTCGCCGAGCGCCCGAAGCTCATCTTCTGCGGCGGCACCGCCCTGCCGAGGACCATCGACTTCGCGGCCTTCGCGTCCATCGCGAAGGAGGCGGGCTCGATCCTGGTCGCGGACGTGGCCCACATCGCGGGCCTGATCGCGGGCGGCGCGCACCCGTCCCCGGCCGACCACGCGGACGTCGTCTCCACGACCACCCACAAGACGCTGCGCGGTCCGCGCGGCGCGATGCTGATGTGCCGCGAGGAGCACGCGAAGGCCATCGACCGGGCGGTCTTCCCCGGCCTCCAGGGCGGCCCGCACAACCAGACCACCGCCGGCATCGCGGTGGCCCTGCACGAGGCGGCGCAGCCGGCGTTCACCGCCTACGCGCACGCCGTCGTCGCCAACGCGAAGGCGCTGGCGGCGGCGCTGCTGGAGCGGGGCTTCGACCTCGTCTCGGGCGGTACCGACAACCACCTGATCCTGCTCGACCTCACGGGCAAGGACGTGCCGGGGAAGATCGCGGCGAAGGCGTTGGACCGGGCCGGGATCGTGGTGAACTACAACACGGTCCCGTTCGACCCGCGCAAGCCGTTCGATCCCTCGGGCGTGCGCATCGGGACGCCGTCGCTGACGTCGCGGGGCCTGTCCGCCGCGCACATGCCGCAGGTCGCCGAGTGGATCTCGCGCTCGGTCGACGCCGCCGCCAAGGGGGACGAGCCGGCCCTGGCCGCGGTCCGCGCGGAGGTCACCTCCCTGATGGCCGCCTTCCCGGCCCCGGGCCTCCCCCTGTCCTGACCCCCCGCGGTCCCAGGGGCCCCGGCGGCGGCCCGGTCCCGGCCCCCGGAGACACCCGCCGGACCGCATGTCCGCCGCCGGGGAAAGCGGTCGCTCGGTCGAGGCGGGATCCGGACGCCCCGCTACTGCCCGGTACGTGGGCGGGGCCCGGACGCGGGTGGGGCGGGGGGATGTGATCCCCGCCTCACCCGGCGCCGCGACCCGGGGGGTTCCGGCCAGCGCGGGCCCGAGTCAGCCGCCGCACCTGAGAGAATGGGGCCATGGCTTCTGATCGTCCTCGCGCGCTCTCCGGCATCCAGCCCACCTCCGGTTCGTTCCACCTCGGGAACTACCTCGGAGCCATCCGCCAGTACGTCGCCCTCCAGGAGACGCACGACGCGTTCTACATGGTCGTCGACCTGCACGCGATCACCATGCCCCAGGATCCGAAGGACCTCCGCGCGAACACCCGGCTCTCCGCCGCGCAGCTGCTCGCCGCGGGCCTGGACCCCGACCGCTGCACGCTCTTCGTCCAGAGCCACGTGCCCGAGCACGCGCAGCTCGGCTGGGTCATGAACTGCATCACCGGTTTCGGCGAGGCCGGCCGGATGACCCAGTTCAAGGACAAGTCCGCCAAGCAGGGCGCCGGCAACGCCACCGTCGGCCTGTTCACGTACCCGATCCTCCAGGTCGCCGACATCCTGCTCTACCAGGCGAACGCCGTGCCCGTCGGCGAGGACCAGCGCCAGCACATCGAGCTGACCCGCGACCTGGCCGAGCGCTTCAACCAGCGCTTCGGCCCCACGTTCACGCTCCCCGCCGCGCACATCGTCAAGGAGGTCGCGAAGATCTACGACCTCCAGGACCCGGCGGTCAAGATGTCGAAGTCGGCGGCGTCCCCCAAGGGCCTGATCAACCTCCTCGACGAGCCCAGGGCCACCGCCAAGAAGATCAAGAGCGCGGTCACCGACACCGGGGCCGAGATCCGTTTCGACGCGGAGAAGAAGCCCGGCGTCAGCAACCTGCTCACGATCTACTCCACCCTCACGGGCGAGACGGTCGCTGCCCTGGAGGAGAAGTACGAGGGCAAGGGCTACGGCGCGCTGAAGACCGACCTCGCCGACGTGATGGTCGACTTCGTCACACCCTTCCAGCAGCGCACCCAGGAATACCTGGACGACCCGGAGACGCTGGACTCCATCCTGGCCAAGGGCGCGGAGAAGGCCCGCGCGGTCGCCGCCGAGACCCTCGCGCAGACGTACGACCGGCTCGGTTTCCTGCCCGCCAAGCACTGACGGGCGCGGGCGGGGGCCGACGGCCCTGGCGGACCGGGGGCACTGCCGCCACACTGGGGCGGCAGTGTTCCAAGCAGACAAGCGGAGGAGAGATACGTGGGGACCGTAACGCTCGGCGTTTCGATCGCGGTCCCGGAGCCGTACGGCAGCCAGCTCCAGCAGCTGCGCGCCGGCTTCGGGGACGCCGCCGCGCACGGCATCCCCACGCACGTCACCCTCGTACCGCCCACCGAGGTCGAGGCGGAGCGGCTGCCGCTGATCCGGGCCCACCTCGCGCAGGTCGCGGCGTCCTTCCGGGCCTTCGGGATGAGGCTGGCCGGGACGGGCACCTTCCGCCCCCTCTCGCCGGTGGTCTTCGTCCAGGTGGTCGAGGGCGCCGCCGGGTGCACCCGCCTCCAGGGCGAGGTGCGCGACCCCCAGGGCCCCCTCGACCGCAAGCTGGCCTTCCCCTACCACCCCCACGTCACGGTCGCCCACGGGATCTCCGAGGAGGCGATGGACCTGGCCTTCGCGACCCTCTCCGAGTACGCCGCGGAGTGGCTCTGCGAGGGCTTCGCGCTCTACGAGCAGGGCTCGGACGGGGTCTGGCGCAAGCTGCGCGAGTACCCCTTCGGGAGCGGCCCGAGCGGGGTCCCCGCGCAGCCCGGCTCGCCGGCGGACGAGGCGGCGGGGGCGGCCGGGCGGCCGGGCGCGCGCCCCTCCTGACGGAGCGGCCGCAGGGTCTGCCGGGCGCGGTACCTGAGCCCTCGCAGGACGAGGGTGTGGAACGGACGAGCCGTGGGGCGAAAAGTCACAATCGACGACCGTAGTCCCCGAATGCGACAATCCTGGCTATTTCCGGCACCTCATTTACGGTGACTCCATGGACTGGCTGACGAAACTCCCGGTGATCGGGCCGCTGGCGGCCCGTCTCATGCGCACCCACGGATGGCGTTCGTACGAGCGCCTCGACCGCGTGCACTGGACCCGGCTCGCCGCCGCGATCACCTTCATCAGCTTCCTCGCGCTCTTCCCGCTGATCACGGTGGCCGCCGCAGTGGGAGCCGCGCTGCTCAGCCAGGAGCAGCTGGACACGCTGCAGAAGAGCCTCGCCGAGCAGGTCCCGGGCATCTCCGACCAGCTGGACCTCGACGCGCTCGTGGCCAACGCGGGCACCGTCGGCCTCGTCGCCGGCGCCGTCCTGCTGTTCACCGGCATCGGATGGATCGGCTCGATGCGGGACTGCCTGCGCGCGGTGTGGGACAAGGATGACGAGGACGAGGGCAACCCGTTCGCGCGCAAGGGCAAGGACACCCTCGTGCTCCTCGGCCTCGGCGGTGTGGGCCTGGCCTCCGCCGCCGCGTCGGTCTTCGGCGCCAGCGCTGTCGGCAAGTCGGCCGCGTGGCTGGGCATCCCCAGGGACGGCGCGGGCGGCGCGCTGCTGCGCGGCGGCGCCTTCCTCGTGGGCGTGCTCGCGGCCTTCCTGCTGCTGCTGTACGTCCTGACCCTGCTGCCCGGCGTGGAGCCGCCCCGCGGCCGCCTGATCCAGGCGGCCCTGATCGGCGCGGTGGGCTTCGAGCTGCTGAAACTGCTGCTCAGCGGCTATATCCGGGAGGTCGCCGCGAAGAGCATGTACGGAGCGTTCGGCGTGCCGATCGCCCTGCTGCTGTGGATCAACTTCACGGCGAAGCTGCTGCTCTTCGTCGCGGCCTGGACCGCCACCCGCGACGACGCGGACGGGGACGGGGACGGCGTGCCGGACCCGGAGCCGGCGGCGGCCCGGCCGTAGCGCGCCCCGCCGAGGCCCGGGTCAGGGCCTCCCGGCACCCCGGCGGCCCCGGGGCCAGCGGCGGTTGACCACGAAGGCGCCGCCCGCCATCGCGGCCAGCGCGCCGCCGGCGACGCCCAGCGCCGTACCGAGGCCGCCGGCCGCGCCGGGGCCGCCCGCCGACGGGTTGTTCTCGTGCGACTGGGCGGGGGAGCCGTGGGAGGTGGTGTCCGCGCTCTTCGGCGGCACCAGCTCACCCACCGGCTTCACCTTCCCGACCGCGGCGAAACCCCAGTCGAAGAGGGCGGCGGTCTCCTGGTAGACGGAGTTGGCGCCGCCCGCGCCCGGGTTCATCACGGTGACCAGCAGCGTCCGGTCGCCCTTCTGGGCGGCGCCGGTGAAGGTGGAGCCGGCCATGGTGGTGTTGCCGTTCTTCACGCCGGCGATGCCCTTGTACGGGGAGAGGCCTCCGGCTCCCGTCATCAGCCGGTTGGTGTTCTGGATCTCGAAGGCGTCGCGCGGCTTCCCGGCCTCCTGCCGGCCCGGGAAGCGCGCCTCGACCGTGCCGCAGTACTCGCGGAAGTCCTGCTTCTGCAGCCCGGAGCGGGCGATGAGGGTGAGGTCGTACGCGCTCGACATCTGCTCCGGGGCGTCGTAGCCGTCCGGGGAGACGACGTGGGTGTCCAGTGCTTGGAGTTCCTCGGCATGCGCCTGCATGTCCTTGACGGTCTTCTCGATGCCGCCGTTCATCGCCGACAGGACGTGCACGGCGTCGTTGCCCGAGCGCAGGAAGACCCCCAGCCACAGGTCGTGGACGGTGTACTCGTGGTCCTCCTTGACCCCGACCAGGCTGCTGCCCGGGCCGACGCCCTCCATGTCCTGGTAGCTGACCTTGTGGACGCGGTCCTTGGGGAGGCTGGGCAGCACGGTGTCCGCGAACAGCATCTTCATCGTGGACGCCGGGGGCAGCCGCCAGTGGGAGTTGTGCGCCGCCAGGACCTCGCCGGTCTCGGCGTCCGCCACGATCCACGACCGGCCGGTCAGGGTCGAGGGCAGGGCGGGGGCCCCGGGCAGCAGGTCGACCTGGGTGCCCGGCCGGCCGAGCAGCGAGCCGCCGACCGTGGACATCGAGGCGGGGGGCGCGGCCACGGCCGCGGCCGTGGCCCTGGGGGCCTTCACGGGCCCGCCCTTGCCGTCGGCGGGCGGGACCGGCGGGGCCGGCGCGGCCTGCGCGGGGGCCGCCAGCATCCCGGGGACCAGCAGTGCGGCGGACAGGACCGTCAGCGCGGTCTTCTTTACGGACACGCAGGTGAAAGTACATCCCGATGAGCTGTCCGGCCTCGCGGAAGGGCCATTTCGGCGCAACCACCGCCGGGACAGCCCACCCCGGCGCGTCCGTCCCGGCGACGAATCCGATACTGAGGGCATGAGACTCAGCCGCACCGCCTCGTGGTTCCTGCTCGCCTTCGGGGTGTGGAGCTGGTTCATCTGGGTGTCTTTCGTCCGGAACCTGTGGAAGAACGGCAGTGGCCTGGCGTTTGACGCGGCGGGCGAGCCCACTTCCTACTTCTGGGTGCACCTGGCGCTCGCGGTGACGTCCTTTGTCCTGGGGACGGCCGTGGGTGTGATCGGGTTGCGCGGGGTGCGGGCGCTGCGGCGCGCGTCACGTGCCGGGACGGACACGGACACGGGAACGGGGGCATCGGCATGAGGGTCGTGCTCTTCGTGCTGGTCGCGGCGGCGGTGATCGCCCTGCTCGTACTGGTCCACCGCTGGCTCTGGGTCCGCCTGGTCCGCGACACCACCGCCCCCGGGGGGCTGCCCCGCCGCATCGGTACGGCCTCGGCCATCGTGCTGCCCCTCCTCTCTGCGGCCGCCCTGACCTCGGGCCGCGCCGGCGCGCCGTTCGGGCTCCAGCAGGCGGTGTCCTGGCCCGGGTTCCTGTGGCTCGCGGTGCTCCTGTACCTGACCCTGACCATGCTGGTCGCGGAGCCGATCCGCGCGCTGTTGCTCCGCCGTCTGGCCCACCGGGCGCACGGAGCGGTGAACGGGGCCGCCGCGGCCGCGCGACCGGTCCCGGAGACCGTTCCCGGGGGCGCGCCGGCGCAGGACGCGCCCGTGGCCCCGGGCGCGGCGGCGGCCCCCGCCGCGGCCGCCGGGGCGCCGG
>NZ_JBHXRU010000126.1:0-15442 GCF_042716255.1 Streptomyces sp. NPDC058662
TGAGGCGGTACGAAGCCACCCGGCCACCACGGGGGTGAGGCCGGGTGGCTTCGTACCGCCTCACTCCCCCGGGACCGGGAAACGCGGCCTGTACTCTCGACGCGAACACCGTACGCATCCCAGGAGGAGCGGCATTCATGGCGGCAAGGGCGAGGACCACACCCATTCCTTCGGTGTGGGCGCGCCCCAAGCCGACGCCGAACCAGCCCGCTCTCAGTCGGGCGCTGATCGTCCGTGAGGCGATCGCGATGCTCGACGCGGAGGGTGTCGAGGCGCTGAGCATGCGCAAGCTCGGTGCCCGGCTGAACGCCGGTGCCACCTCCCTCTACCGTCATGTCGCCCTCAAGGACGAGCTGATGGAGCTGGCGGTGGACGAGGTTCTGGGGGAGGTCGTCCGCCCGCCGGCCGACGGGCCGGACTGGCGGGCCGCTGTGACGCGGTACGCCGACTCCTTCCGGGCGACGGCGGTGCGCCATCCGTGGATGTGCGCGGTTCTGGGGCAGGCGGGCCTGGCTTATCTGGGGCCCAACCTGGCGGCCCTGTCGGAGCGGTTGGACGCCGTGTTCACCGCCGCGGGCTTCCCCGAGCCGCACGGGGCGATCGACGTCGTGTACTCCTACGCCATCGGCATGGTCACCTCCGAGACGGCGTGGCTGACGACGGTGGCCCGTTCGGGGCAGAGCGAGGCCGAGTTCCTCGCCCGGATCCTGCCCGGCGCGCAGGTGGAGGGCGGTCAGCAGGACCCGGGCGGCGCGGGCCCGGTGGATCCCGTCCGGATCCGTGATGAGAGGTTCGCCTACGGCCTCGATGTGGTCCTCGACGGTCTGGCGCTGCGGCTGGCCCGCTGACCGCGCCTCGTCTCCTGCGGGCGGGCGGGTGGCGGCCGGGCGCGGGGTGTCCCCTGTTTCAGGGGCGCAGGCCGGCGCGTCGGAGGGCGGCTCGGGACAGGTCGGCGATGGCCTGGGGGTCCCCGCGGCGCCAGGCGTCGGCGAGGCCGCCCGCGGGGGTCGGGAGCGCGGCGAGGTCGCCGAGGGGGCCGGTCAGGGCGCGCAGGGCGAGCAGGTCGGCGCCTTCGGGTGTGTCCATGAGGCGTCGCACGCCTGCGCTGCGTCGGATCCAGCGCAGGCGCGGGGGGAGCCACAGCAGCAGTACGAGGGCCACGGGCAGGACGATCAGCGCCACCGCGGCCAGGGTGGCCACCTGGCTGACGACGTGCTGGAGGGACTGCCCTGCATCGGCGAGGCCCGTGCCGGCGTCGGCCGCGGACTGGAGCGGCTTCTTGAGGAGGTCGCCGACGAGGGGTACCTCGGAGGCGGCGTCGGCGGCGTTGTCGAGTTCGGCGGCGAGGCTGTCGCCCGAGCTCTCGACCTTCCGCCCCGGCTCGGCCAGCCGCATGACCGCTTCGTGGACGGCGAGGGCGAACCACACCGCGGCGGCGACCAGGACCACGGCGATCAGGTCCGCCAGTACCTGGCGGTTCCGACGTGCTGGGGTCTGGGCGTAGAGGCGCATCGGCGGGCTCCCGTTCGGGTCATGGCGTCGAGAGGGCCGGCCTGCGCCAGGTGAGTGAGGTGCGGCCGGTCGGTCGCGTGGGTGTCGGACTCGACTCTTCCACCGGTCGGGGTGGACAAACGTCCGTGACGCGGCGCGTGTTCGGCGCGCCGCGCAGCCGCGGCCGGCGCGGTGGGGGGGCCGGGCGGGGCCGTGGTGGGGTGCTGCGGGGGCTGCGGTGTTTCGTCCGGTGGGGCCCGGGGGCACCGGTCCCCCGGTCGCGGGGGCCGCGCTTTGGGGGCAGGAGGGGGCCCCGGCCGGCCCGGGGGGGGTGGGGTCGGCCGGGGCGGCCCCGGCGGGCCGGGGGGAGGCCGGCCGGGGCGTATGGGGTGGAGGGCGGGAAGGGCGGTCGCCTCGCGGCGGAGGGCACTGGGGGGCTTCAGCCGAACGATCTTCCCCGCAGGCGCATGGTTGGGCCCGGGGACATCGTCCCCTCCCGCACTCACACCGGTTGAACGGTCAATGACTTGCGGTTGTTCCCGAACGCGCGCCCGGATGCGCGCGACCGGCGCGACCCCGCACCCCACCGCCTCCCCCGCGGCGCGTTCACTCCCATCTCATTGCAACACACCTGTATCCCGATGTTGCGTTATGCGAGAGCGCCGTTGCAACGAAATCGCAGCATCTAGCTGCAATGACACCTCTCCCATGCAACAAGTTTGTTGCCAGAACATCGAATGCAACGTAGCGTTTCCACTGTCAGAAACCGCAGCAGTGAAGTGCAGGAGAGACATCATGCAGACGTTCGACACCCCTGTCCCGGTCTCCGTGGAGCTGGACCTTCCCGCAGGGCGGTTGCGGCTCATCGCCGCCGACCGGGCCGACACCACGGTCGAGGTGCTGCCCGCGGACGCCGGCAGGAGCCGGGATGTGAAGGCGGCCGAGCGGACCGCGGTCGAGTACGCCGACGGCGTGCTGCGCATCCGGGCCGCGGCCACCGCAAGCCGGCTGCTGGGCCCCGCCGGATCCGTGGAGGTCACCGTCCGACTGCCCGCCGGCTCCCACGTCCGGGCCACGGCCGCCGCCGCCGACTTCCGCGGCGTGGGACGACTCGGCGAAGTCACCCTCGACGGCGCCCAGGGCGCCATCAAGCTCGACGAGGCCGCCGCCGCCCACCTCACCCTCCTCGACGGCGACATCACCCTCGGCCGCCTCACCGGCCCCGCCCACATCACCACCGACCGCGGCGACCTCCACATCACCGAAGCCCACCGCGGCCCGGTCACCCTGCGCACCCACCACGGCCACATCACCATCACCGCTCCCCGAGGAACCAGCGCCACCCTCGACGCCGGCACCACCCACGGCCGCATCCACAACACCCTCACCCACACCGCCTCCCCCACCGACCTCACCATCCACGCCACCACCACCCACGGCGACATCACCGCCCGCAGCGTGTGAGGCAGGCGCTCGCCGGTGGGTGTCGTGCCCTCCCGGCGGCGGGGGTGGGACAGTGGGGGCATGTGTGGTCGATACGCGTCCTCCCGGGCCCCGCAGGACCTCGCCGGGATCTTCGGCGCCCGCCTCGACGCGGACCGGGCGCCGGGTCCGTCGTGGAACGTGGCGCCCACCGACGAGGTGTGGGCGGTGGTGGAGCGCGCCTCCCGCCGAACCGGAGAGGTGGAGCGGCGGCTGCGCCCGGTGCGGTGGGGGCTGGTGCCGTCCTGGGCCAAGGACCCGTCGGTGGGGTCGCGGATGATCAACGCGCGGGTGGAGAGCGTCCACGAGAAGCCGGCCTACCGGCGCGCTCTGGCCAAGCGGCGGTGCCTGCTGCCGGCGGACGGCTTCTACGAGTGGGTGGCGGTCGCGGCCAGCGGGTCGGCCAAGGCCTACAAGCAGCCCTACTTCATCCGCCCCGAGGACGGGTCGGTGATGGCGATGGCCGGGTTGTACGAGTTCTGGCGCGATCCCGCCGTCGCCGACGCGGACGACCCGGCGGCCTGGCTCACGACGGCCACGATCATCACCACCGAGGCCACCGACGCCGCCGGCCGGATCCACCCCCGGATGCCCCTGGCCCTGGACCCGGACGACTACGGGGCCTGGCTCGATCCCGCCCACCAGCACACCGAGGACCTGCGCGCCCTCCTGCGCACCCCTGCCGGGGGCGCGCTGGCCGTGACGGCCGTCTCCACCGCGGTCAACAGTGTCCGCAACAACGACCCCGGCCTCCTGGACCCCGCCCCGTAGGATCCGCGGCCCGCTCATCCGGCCCCGGGGGGTCAGGCGCGGCAGCGCAGCATCTCCAGCGGGGGGTTGGCGTGGAAGTCGGCCCAGAAGTCCGCTCCGAAGGCGTCCAGGCCGGCCTGCGTCACGGTCAGCGGGACCCAGGCCACCTCGCTGAACCCGGCCGCCCGCAGGCACTGCTCGTAGACCTCGCGGCGCGGGCGGTTGGCGACGAAGGAGACGGGCGGGTCGAGCAGCGCCGTGGTGCGCACCCGCGGTCCGGTCTCGGCCTCCTCGCCGGTGAGCTCGCTGCGAAAGCCGTACCTCTCCGGGGTGGGGCCGTCGAAGCGGAAATCGGGCGACTGGTTGAGCGCGAACAGCTCGCCGCCGGGCCTCAGGCTCCGGTGCGCGGCGCGGCACATGCGCTCCGTGGTGGCGATGTCGGGGGCGTAGTTGAGCAGTTGGACCGCCAGCGCGATGTCGAAGCGCCGGTCGAGGGGTGGCAGTTCCGCCACGTCGGCGACGTCGTAGTGCACGCCCAGCGGTTCGTTCTTCTCCAACTGCCGTGCCACGGCGACCATTTCGCTGGAGATGTCGATGCCGAGGACGTCGGTGGCGCCGCGGCGCCTGAACTCCCGGCTGTAGAAGCCGGTGCCGGAGGCGAGGTCGAGGACCGACTTGCCGTGCACGTCCCCGACCAGGGCCAGGAAGCCGGGCACCACGACGTACTGCTCCAGGGGCAGGGCCTTGAACCCTTCGTAGGCCTCGCCGATCTCGTCGTACTGCTGCCGTGTGCTCATGGTCGTGTTCTCCCCCGCTTCGGTACGTCCTTGGCCGCGGCCGCCTGCTGCGGGCCGGGGCCTGGGCTTGTGACCGGCAGTCTCCACGGGTCCCGGCGGGGTGTCGTACTGGCAGAAGCCACAAAGATCCGGGCCGCGTCCGGGCATCGTGTCCGGGGGGCGTCGGAGTCGGGGCGGGGCGCCGGGGGCCGGTGGCGGGCGGGTGTTCACCCGGTCGGGCCAAGGGCGGGGGCCGGCTGCCGCGAATGGCCCAGCATCGGGGCACCGGAGGGGCCGTGCGGGGGTGCGGTGTCTAACGTCGCTGGCACAGGGAGCGTTTCGCGAGGCCTGTGGAGGCGTGATGTCCCATCGAAGCCGCTGGCTGGCGGGGGCCTGCGCGAGTACGGTCGCGGTCGGCCTGCTCGTCACGGGGGGCGCGCTGTCCCCGCCTCCGCGCGCCGGCGCCGAAAGCGGCGCCGGGAGCAGCGCCGAAAGCGGCGCCGGGAGCGAGGTCGCGGTGGGTGCCTACCTCCACTACGGCTCCCCCGGTGTGGAGCGGATGGGGGAGCTGTCGCGGTGGCTGGGCGGTGCCGAGCTGCGCGCCGGGCACACCTACCTGCCCGGTGACACCTGGGCGAACATCGAGGGGGCGCCGGAGAGTCTGCGCAGCTGGGCGCGGTGGCGCGCGGCGCGAGCGGATCGGCTGTTCGTTTTGAACGTGCCGATGCTGGAGGGCAACGAGGCCGGCGTCGGCGACCAGCGGGTCGCGGAGCTGCTGCGCTCGGGGGCGCGAGGCGCGTACGACCACCACTTCCGGCGGTTGGCCGGGCGGCTGGTCGGCCTCGGGGTGCCGGACACGGTGATCGTGCTGGGGTGGGAGATGAACGGCTTCAACTACACCCACCGCTGCCGGCCCGACCCCGAGAGCTGGAAGCGGTACTGGCGGCGCGTCGTGGCCGCCATGCGGTCCGTGAAGGGCCAGCGGTTGCGTTTCGACTTCGCGCCCAACCGCGGGGGCGACGCGATCGCCTGGACCCGGTGCTACCCCGGCGACGACGTGGTGGACATCATCGGCATGGACAGCTACGACCAGGAGCCCGGCGCCACCTTCGACGAGCAGGTCACCCAGCCCTACGGGCTGCAGCAGCAGGTCGATTTCGCGAAGGCGCACGGCAAGCGGATCTCCTACCCGGAGTGGGGGCTGTTTCGGCGCGGGGACAATCCGGAGTACATGCGGCGCATGCTGGGGTGGATCGCCCGGCACCAGCCGCTCTACCACAGCATCACCGACTACTGCCCGCACGGGGTGTGGCAGTGCGGACAGAACCCGCGCTCCGCCCAGGTGTTCAGGGATCTGCTGTCCGCGGGGCCGGGCCGCGGCGGGCCCGCGCGACCGGGTGCTGCGGTACGCGGCCAGGACCGCGGGTCCGGGCCCGTCCCGGGGTGGGGCCCCGCCTTCGCGGTGGCCCCTCGTGCGGGGCTGTCCGCGGGAGGCGCCGGGCCGCGCGGCGGTGGCGGCGTTCATCCATGAGCCGTCCGTGAGTCGGCTGTGAGCTCGCGGGGACGACCTATGCTCGGGCCATGGCATGCCGCATCAGCGAACTCGTCCTGGACGCCGAAGACCCCGGCCGGCTGGCCGCCTTCTGGTGCGGGGTGCTCGGCTACGTCGAGCTGGGCCGGGAGGACGACGGCAGTATCGAGATCGGGCCGCCCGGCGTCGGGTTCGGCGGGGCGCAGCCGACTCTCGTCCTGAGCCCGCACCGCGGCTCGGGGCGGGGGAAGCTTCCGCTGCACATCGATGTGAGCGCCACCGACCGCGACCAGGACGCGGAGCTGGCCCGGTTGCTCGCGCTGGGTGCCGTGCGGGCCGACATCGGGCAGAGCGGGCGGGAGAGTTGGCATGTGCTGGCCGACCCGGAGGGCAACGAGTTCTGTCTTCTGCGCCGTCGGCTGGATCCGCTCGAAACCGTATGAGGCCGCGGGGCGAGGTCGCGTCCGGGTTCACTGGGGTGCGTCGGGCGGCGGGGCGTTCCAGGCGGCCATGAGGCCGTCCAGCCAGGCGGGCGGCAGCTCGGCGGCGTCCCATTCCTCGCGCAGCTGCTGCGGGGCGGTGACCAGGCGTTCCAGTACGGCGATGCTCGTGGCGGAGTGGACGAGGGAGTAGCGGCCGTGGACCGTGATGCCGCTGCCCGGTCCGAAGGCGGTGAACAGCCGCTCCAGGCGCGTGCGGTGGGTGGCGGCGAACTCGTTCAGCCGCCCGGCGTACCGGGCCCGCCGGCGGGGGTCCATGGTGGTGAGGACGGCGGCCAGTACCTCCTCGGTCACCTCCGGGTCCAGCTCGGAGACGGTGGTGAACGACAGGTACAGGGGGGTGACGGCGACCTGGGCCAGTTCCACCTCCATGCGTCCGGCGCGGGGGTGCTGTCCGGTGGGGTCGTGTCGGCCGGCGGCGGCGACGGCCGCGAGCAGGGTCTGCTCGACGGCGGCGGCGAGTCCTTCCAGGAGGTCCTCGGCGCCGTCGAGGCGGCCCGCCTCGTACGCCGCGCCCTTGTCCCCCGGGGCGTCGGGGCGGGCGCCGCTCAGTTCCTCGTGCGCGAGGGCCAGTGTGCCCGCCTCGATGAGCCCGATCAGTTCCCTCGCGTCGCCGGAAGGTACTCCGGCCCGGGCCAGGAGGCGCAGGAGCGTCGTCCTCGCGTTGTCGACGCTGATCGCGTCCGGCCAGTGCCGTCCCTCGTCGGCCGTGCTCATCGGGTCCTCCTCGTCACTGGGGTGTGCGGTGTGCACGTGCAGTCAACCCCTTGCGACGGGTCCAACGCCCCAGGACCCGGTTGTGCTCCCCCGCCGGGGCGGGTTCTGGGGGCGGGGGTTGGGTGGGTCACGTGCTGTCGGGCCGGTGGTCCGCTGTGGACGACGCGGCCGGCGGCGGGTCGTCAGGGCGTCGGCGGCGGGGTCCAGTTCGGGTCGCGTCCGGCGAGCCCGACGGCCCGGTCCAGCAGCGGGGCGTCGTCCGGTACGGGGATCACGGGCCCGAAGATCTCGGCGCGGCTCTCGTCCCCGACGGACGCCAGCAGGAAGGCGTGCGAGGCGCGCAGCGCGGCCCGGTCGGGTGTGTAGGGGCAGCCGGTGGCCCGGGCCAGGTCCCAGCCGTGCAGGACCAGTTCGTCGACGGCCACCGCGCCCGCGACGTCGCCGGGCAGGTCCACGCCGCCGGCGCGGGTGGCGCCGGTCCAGGCGGCGGGGTCGCGCCAGGCCTCGGCGAGCTCGTCCAGGAGGCGGGGCAGTTCCTGGCGCCAGTGCTCGGGCAGGGCGGGCGCGGCGGCCGGGTCGGGGGCCGAGTCCGTGGTGGGGCCCAGGTCCTTGCGGGCGGCGTCACGGAAGGCGGCCGCGAGGCCCGCGAGGTGGGCCAGCAGGCCGCCGACCGTGTACGCGGGGCAGGGCGTGGGGTCGGCGAGACGGGCCTGCGGGACGGCCGCCGCCAGCTCGGCCACGATCCGGGCCTGCGGGCCGAGGTCGACTGGGGTCGTACCGGTCATCGGGGCTCCTTGGCGGCGTGGTGGGCGGGGCTCTGCCGGGGTGGTGGGCGGGGCTCTGCCGGGGTGGACCGGTGGCGGGGCCCGAACTCATCGCCGGGGGGCGCCCGGGTCAGCGCGGCAGGGGCGGGGGCGGTCCGGCCCGCACCCCGGTCGGCGTCCAACACTCGACCATATGCGAGAGATGCCCTGTTTCGGGGCTGCATTCCGTTTCGGTGGAGGGGTGCGGCGCCGGAGCCGGGACCGTGCCGCAGCGGGGTCGTGCGGGAACGGGGCCGGGGCCGCTCCCGGGTCCCGTCGGCCCGTGGTCGGCAAGCCCCCGCCCCTGGGGGCGTGGACGAAGGAAGCCATGAGCCCGTCGCCGAACGCCGGTCGCCCTCTGCCCCAGGACCATGGACGCGGTGCACGCGAACGCGCTGCTGCGCGAGGCCGGGGTGGAGGTCCTCACCGTCGTCGGCGGGGAACTGGGGCGCGGGCACGGTGGCGGGCACTGCATGGCGTGCCCGCTGCTCGGCGACGCCGTGTCCTTCTGGCCGGGCGCCGCCGGCCGGGCGCCCCGGCCCGGGCGGGGCCGGGGCGTTCGTCCCGGGGGTGCGGTGGCGCGGAGGGGGTCAGGGGCGCGTGTAGCGGAGGGCTTCGTGGACGGCGGCGTGCGCGCAGGGCTGCGCCATCAGCACGCACAGGGTGTAGAGGGCGTCGTCCAGGGCTTGGTGCGCGGCGGGCTCGGCGGGCTCGGCGTCCAGGCGCAGCCGGGCGTCGAAGAACCGCGTGAGCGCCTGCTCGGCGTCGGCGCGGGTGGGCATCAGGTACGGGCCGGGCCCGCGCGGTGTGGTGTCCCCGCGGCGGGCGGCCCGTACGGCGTGCTCCAGGGCCTGCTCGATGGCGGCGGGTACGGGGGTGCCGTGGGATCCGGCGGCCATCGCCCGGGCGACCTCGGCCACGGGCAGGGCGGCTCGCGCGGCCGCGGCGGACAGGATGTGCTCGGCCAGGTGGGCGGGGGCCGGGACCGTCGCCATCAGGGTGCCCACCGCCCAGGCCCTCGCCGCCTCGGGCGCCGCCGCCGTCCGCGGGATCCGGCTCTCCCGCGTGCGGGAGGGGAGGACGTCGACGCTCATGAGGATCACTTCCCTTCGAAGAGGGCGGGCCCCTCGGCACGCTCCGGTCCACCGCATGCCCCCCGGACGCGGTGTGATGCGCGCCGGTCCGCTGCCGGTCGGATGGGGGTCCGGTGGGCGGCGGCTGTCCGGCGGGGCGTCCAGTGGGTAGGGGTGGGGATGTGAACGAGCGAGAGTTGACGCAACCGGATGCCGAGGACCTGCTGGCGGGGCTGAGCGTGGACGACCACCGTCCGGAGCAGCCGGTGCTGCTGGACTCGGCCGGCGCCCCCATCCGGACGTGGCAGGAGAACTACCCGTACGACCGGAAGGTGAGCCGCAAGGAGTACGAGCGGAGCAAGCGGATCCTGCAGATCGAGCTGCTGAAGCTGCAGCGCTGGGTGAAGGACACCGGGTCGCGGCTGGTGGTGATCTGCGAGGGCAGGGACGCGGCGGGCAAGGGCGGCACGATCCAGCGGTTCACCGAGCGGCTCAACCCGCGCGGGGCCCGGATCGTGGCCCTGGACAAGCCGACCGAGCGGGAGACGGGGCAGTGGTACTTCCAGCGCTACGTCGCCCATCTGCCGACCGCCGGGGAGATCGTCTTCTTCGACCGCTCCTGGTACAACCGGGCCGGGGTCGAGCGGGTCATGGGTTTTTGCCCCAAGGACGCCTACGAGTTGTTCCTGCGCCAGTGCCCGGCCTTCGAGGCCATGCTGGTGGCCGACGGGATCCTGCTGGTGAAGTTCTGGTTCTCCGTCTCGCGGGCCGAGCAGCGCACCCGCTTCGCGATCCGCCGGGTAGATCCGGTGCGGCAGTGGAAGCTGTCGCCCACGGACCTGGCCTCCCTGGACCTGTGGGACGCGTACACCACCGCCAAGGTCGACATGTTCCGGGCCACCGACACCGAGCACGCGCCGTGGACGGTGGTCAAGAGCAACGACAAGCGGCGGGGGCGCCTGGAGGCCATCCGCAGCCTCCTGGAGCGCATCGACTACGACCGCAAGGACGAGGAGGCGGTGGGCCGGCCCGACCCGCTGATCGTCGGTGCGGCCGACACCCTGCTGGAGAGCGGGGAGGGCGAGGCCGCCCTCTCCCCCACCCCGCTGGCCGGTCCTCCCCTGGGCCCCGGCCGTCACCCGCGGCACACACCCGCGACCAGCCCGGACGGTACGGGCGGCACGGACGGTACGGACGGTACGGCTGGGGACGCTGCGGTGGGCGGGGGTGGCGGGGAGCATTGAGCCGAGGTCGGGGCGGGTAGGACCCCCTCATGGACATGCCCGCGAGCGGGGGCCCGCATCTGCGGGAGCGGCTCGGGTCGGCGCTGTTCAGCCGGGTGGCCGGACCGTCGGGCCCCGCCAACCGCGCCCGGATCCACGACACGCCCGGGCCCCGCTGGTTCGGTCCCGAGCGGCCCATCCGCAGGGTGCACGGCGACGCGTCGATGTTCATCGGGGGCCTGAGCGCGCTCCTGCTCCAGTCCCTGCACCCGCTGGCCATGGCGGCCGTCGCGGCGCACTCCGGCTTCCGCGGGGACCCCTGGGGCAGGCTCCAGCGCACCAGTACCTTCCTGGCCGTCACCACCTACGGCACCGCGCGGGACGCGCAGGAGGCCGTGGAGCGGGTGCGGGCGGTCCATGAGCGGATACGGGGCACCACCGCGGCGGGCGCCTCCTACCGTGCGGCCGACCCGCATCTGCTGGGCTGGGTGCACGCGGCGGAGGTCGACAGCTTCCTGCGGGCGCACCAGCGCTTCGGCGCGCGTCCCCTGGACGCGGCGGGCTGCGACGCCTACGTCGCGGACACGGCGCGGGTGGCTCAGGCCCTGGGCGTGGTGGACCCCCCGCGCGACCGCGCGGCGCTGGCGGCGCTGCTGGCGGCGTACCGGCCGGAGTTGCGGGCCACGCCCGAGGCCCTGGACGCGGCCCGCTTCATCCTGCGCCATCCGCCGCTGCCCTGGCCCGTGCGCGTGCCGTACGCGCTGCTCGCGGCGAACGCGGTCGCGCTGCTCCCGCCGTGGGCGGCCGCCCTGCTGGGGCTGCGGGCGGCGACCGGTCGCGGGCAGGGCTGCGTACGCCTGTCGGGGCAGGCTCTGACGTCGACGATCCGGTGGGCGATGGCGGCGCCGTCCGGGGCGCCACAGCGCTGAGCCGCTGGACCCGGCCCCCGCCGGGGGCGGGTCAGGCGGCGGGTTGGGGCAGGCGCAGTCGTGCCTGGCCGAAGAGGAGGGCGTAGTCGTCGGGGAGCCGCTGGAGGAGGCGGGCGAGGAGGTCGGGGCCGGCGAGGGCGCAGAGCGGGGCGAGGACGGCGCCGGTGTCCCAGCGGGTGGTGGCGGGGGTGGCGCCGGTGCGGGCGGCGAGGTCCTTGACGAACTCCCAGCCGGTGAGCTGTTCGGTGGCGGGATCCGAGGCGGTCAGGGCCAGGGCGGCCTCGACGGGAAGGCGGGGGGCGAGGTCGCGGCGCTCGTCCGCGGTGAGCTGGCGGCCGAGGGCGTCCAGGACGGTGCGGACGGCTTGTTGGGCGCGTTCGCGGGTGGGGTAGGCGCCCTCGTAGCGGACGCGTTCCAGCATCTGGTCGTACGTCATGGCGGCGCGGGACCGTCGCGGTCGGGTCTGGTCGGGCATGACGGGGGCGGCCTTCCTGTGCGGGGCGTGGGCGTGGGTACGGGGCCGGGCGGGCGGGGTCAGACGGGTGGGGGGTGGCCGAAGAGGAGGTCGTAGCCGGGCGGGAGTTGGAGGAGGACCTCCCGGGTGAGGTCGTCGCCGGCGGCCGCGGCGGCGGTGGACAGGACGGCGCCGATGTCCTCCAGGGCCGTGCTCTCGGTGGCGCCCTCGATCCAGGCGGCCGTCGCGCGGACGAAACGCTCGGGGGTCAGGGGCTCTTCGGCGCGCAGCGGGTTGAGCAGGATCAGGGCGTACGCCTCGGGCAGGCGGGCCGCGAGGCGGGCCCGTACCGTGCCGACGAGGTGGGCGCCCAGCAGGGCCAGCACGACGCGGGCCGCGCGCTCGGCGTCCTCGCGTGTCTCGTACCGGCCGCGTTCCTGGACGTGGGCCAGGAACGATTCCCGGCGCATCGCCATCGCGTCACCTCCGGGGCGGCAGGGGTGAGGGAGGGGGGCGGCGGAGGGCGGGTGCCGGAGGGGGCCGGGGTGCGGTCCTCCGCCGCGGGGGCCGGGAGTCAGCCGGAGATCTGCTTGCGGCCGGCGCCGATGCTGACCTTGCGGGGCTTGGCCCGTTCGGCGATCGGGATGCGCAGGGTCAGGACACCCGCGTCGTAGTCGGCCTGGATGCGTTCGGTGTCGAGGGTGTCGGCCAGCATGACCTGGCGGGAGAAGACACCGAGGGGCCGCTCGGAGAGCTCCATCTGCACGGCGTCGTTCTTCGCGGCGGGGCGGCGCTCCGCCTTGACGGTGAGCATGTTCCGCTCGACGTCGATGTCGATCGCCTCGGCGCTCACGCCCGGGACGTCGAAGGCGATCACGTACTCCTCGCCCTCGCGGTAGGCGTCCATCGGCATGACGGACGGCTTGGACCAGGTCCCCGACGTACCCGACAGCTGCTGGACGATCCGGTCCATCTCGCGGAACGGGTCGGTGCGCATCAGCATCGCGAAAACACCTCCGGTTGGTTCAGGCAGAAACTGCCCATGCGCTTCAACGTGCTTCCGTTGTAGCATGTCGTCCAAACGTTGACAAGCAGGATGTCGCCGCATGGATGACATGCTGGATGTCGTCCGGAGCATGACGATGGGAGGTGTGATCGTGGCCGTGTCCGAGCAGCCGCCCTCACCCGCCGGTACGGCGCGGGCGCCGTCCTTCCCGGCCGCGGCCGCGGCGCTGGAGGCCGTACGGGCGAGCCTGGAGGAGGCGGCGCGGGTGCCGCGCGCCGCCGCGGGCCCGCCGGCGGACGGGAACGCGGGCCCGCCGGCGGACGGGAACGCGGGGCCGTCGGCGGGCGGGGACGGGGGGCCGCAGGCCGCGCTGGCGGCCCTGCTGTGCCTGCGGGAGGTGCGTGAGCAGCTCGCGGGCTGGGAGAGCGGCCTGATCGAGACCGCGCGTGAGGCCGGGGCGAGCTGGGCCGATCTCGCGGCGCCGCTGGGGGTGGCCAGCCGGCAGGCCGCCGAGCGCCGCTACCTGCGTCTTCGCCCGGGGGCGGCCGGGAGCACCGGGGAGCAGCGGGTGCGGGCCACGCGCGATACGCGCGCCGCGGACCGCACGGTGACGGCCTGGGCCCGCGACAACGCCGCTGATCTGCGGCGCCTGGCGGGCCGGGTCAGCGCGCTCACCGGTCTGCCGACCGGAGCGCAGGGTGCCATGAGCGATCTGAACGTGGCGCTGGCCGACAACGACGCCGCCCGCCTGGTGGGGCCCCTGGCCGACACGCGGCCGCACCTGCGGCCCGAGGACGGGGAGTTGGCCGACCGCATCGACGCCATGACCCGGCACACCGCCCGGCTGCGCCGGGACAGCCGCGACCAGCGGGGCACCTGACCGGCCGCTGCGCGCGCCCGGGGTGCGGGGGTGCGCGGCCCGGGTGCGGGGGTGCGCCCGGCCCGGGTGCGGGGCTGGGCGCCGGGCCGCCCTCCTGCCGTGCCCGGGGGTCCGGCAGGAGGGCGGCAGGGGGTGGGGCGGGTCAGACGTCGCCGCGCCAGGAGCCCGTCGCCGTGCCGCGGTCCTCGATGAAGTGCTTGAAGCGCTTCAGGTCTCCCTTGACCTGGCGGTCGACGAAGCCGAGCTTGTCGCCGATGGTCTCCGCCATGCCGTCGGGGTCGAAGTCCATCCGCAGTGTGACCTCGGTGTGGGCGGGGTCGATGGGCCGGAAGGTGACCAGGCCCGACTGCTCGGTCTCACCGCCCACGGTCACCCAGGCGACCTTCTGGTCGGGGACCTGCTCGGTGATCTCCGCGTCGAACTCCCGCTCCACGCCGGCGATCTTCGTCACCCAGTGGGTGAGGGTGTCGGTACGCTGCTCGATCCGCTCCACGCCGTCCATGAACTTGGGGAACGACTCGAACTGCGTCCACTGGTTGTAGGCCGTCGTCAGCGGCACGTCGACCTCGATCGATTCCTTCACCTGCGACATCAGGGAAACCCTTCCACGACTTCGGTGTCCGCCGGCGACGGCCGGCGGCTGTCGCGGGCATGCCTGCCCTCTCGGCGCGTCCGCCGCACGCCCCCGGGGCCAGGACCACCCCTGGGGGACCGGCCGCTCGGCGGTGCGGGGGTGCCGCGGGGCGGGTTACCGCTGGTTCAGGGGCAGGGCGATGTCGAAGACCTGCCGGTCGGCGGGGAAGGCCCCGGCGTCGTCGGCGGCGCCGGTGAGGGGGTCGACCTCGTAGAAGCGGCGGGCGCCGCCGGCGGACAGGGCGGCGAAGCCGCGGTTGGCGCCGTTGCGGGGTGAGAAGTAGATGTCCAGGCCCGCGTCGGGGCCCGCGTCGACGCCGAGGTCGCCGGTGGGGGCGAGGGTGCCGGAGTCGGCCGGGGACTGCAGCACCACGCGGTCGCCGGCGGTGTCGATGTCGAACAGGCTGGTGGCGGTCGCCGGGTCGAGGTCGTTGTTGGTGTAGGCGGCGCCGGTCACACCGAGTGCGGGGGTGGTGGCGGGGGGCGCGGTGAGGGGGGCGTCGACGACGGTCCCGCCGGTGGCGGCGTCCACGTCGTGGCGCAGGTTCTGCCCGGTGTCGCTGATGATCCGCAGCCGGTCGGCGGCGGGGTTGAAGTCGATGCCGAAGAAGGTGCCCCGCAGGGCGGTGCCGAGTTGGGAGACCTTCGTGGCGACGGCGTCGGCGGTGCCCAGGGTGTACACGCCGCCGGCGTTGCCCAGGCCGTAGAGCAGGCCGTTCCGGACGCGGTAGTCGATCCCGACCAGTGCGGTGTCCCCCACCAGTCCGGTGACGGTGCCCAGGGTGGACACCCGGTCGGGGTCGTGGGTGCGGAACCACACCAGGCGCTGGTCCTCGGTCAGGCCGGTCACTTTCAGGCCGTTGCGGGAGGGGTCGTGCCGGTCGTTGTCCGCGGCCGTCGCCGGTCCGGTCGCGGACAGGACGGCGGTGAGGGCCAGGGCGAGGACTGTCTTGCGCATGGGGGCTCCACTGGATCGACCGCCCGACAGCCGGGCGTCACCCGCCAGAGGCAACCAGGCGCCGCGCGGCGGTGCCCGTCGGGCACGGCCGAATGGCGGGCCCGGATACGCCGAAACGCCCGGCCGGGTCGGCCGAGCGTTTCGGGGGTGCGTCTGCGTCTTTGCCGCTGGTGGTTTAGTACCAGTGGTTGTTCTGCCAGAAGTTCCAGGCGCCGACGGGGCTGCCGTAGCGGTCG
>NZ_JBHXRU010000127.1:0-15300 GCF_042716255.1 Streptomyces sp. NPDC058662
GTCCCCGGGGGACCGGCGCCACCGGTAACGTTTCTGCTGGTCCTGGGACCGGACTCAGATGTCCTCGTGGGCCACGGCGCGACGCGCGTCCGCGTCCAGGACGCCCCAGCTGATGAGCTGCTCGGTCAGGACCGAGGGCGACTGGTCGTAGATGACGGCGAGGGTGCGCAGGTCGTCCTGGCGGATCGACAGCACCTTGCCGTTGTAGTCGCCGCGCTGGCTCTGGATGGTGGCCGCGTACCGCTGGAGCGGGCCGGCCTTCTCCGCGGGCACGCCCGCCAGACGCTCCAGGTCGAGGCGCAGCTTCGGCGGCGGCTCGGCCGCTCCGCCGGGAGTCGTGCCCGGCAGCAGTTCCTGCACCGGCACCCCGTAGAAGTCCGCCAGCTCGGCGAGGCGCTGGACGGTCACGGCGCGGTCCCCGCGCTCGTAGGAACCGACCACCACGGCCTTCCACCGGCCCTGCGACTTCTCCTCGACACCGTGGAGGGAGAGGCCCTGCTGGGTGCGGATGGCGCGGAGCTTGGCCCCGAGCTGTTTGGCGTATTCGCTGGACATAACGCTCCCGGACGCTGTGACGCTGTGACGACATGGACAACGTGCGGCTCCGCCGCGCGGCTGGTAACTCACTGTGAGGTTACGCAGCGTTACTTGGATGCGTCAAGCCGAATGGCCCCCGCCACCCCTTCCCGAGCGGTCCCAGGAGCCCCGTGGGCGCCGCCGCGCCGACGGCCCGGTACGGCCGGCCGGAATCCCCCTGCTACCGTGGGAGGCGTACATCAGACGTCCTTTAAGGTCCGTCCCGTGAGGCGGAGAAGGAGGTCCTTTTCATGGACGCTCAGAACGCTGCCCCCGCGGCCGACCAGGCCGACGCCACGCGCCCCGTGCTGGAGGCGCAGGACATCGCCCGGGTCCTGACCCGCATCGCCCACGAGATCGTCGAACGCGCCAAGGGCGCCGACGACGTGGTGCTCCTCGGCATCCCCACCCGCGGTGTCCACCTCGCCCGCCGGCTGGCCGGCAAGCTCGAAGAGATCACCGGCAGCAGGATCCCGGTCGGCTCCCTCGACATCACCATGTACCGCGACGACCTGCGGATGAAGCCCGCCCGCGCGATCGGGCGCACCGAGATCCCCGGCGACGACCTCGACGGCCGCCTGGTCGTCCTCGTCGACGACGTGCTCTTCTCCGGCCGCACCATCCGCGCCGCGCTGGACGCCCTCGGCGACCTCGGGCGCCCGCGCGCCGTCCAGCTCGCCGTCCTCGTCGACCGGGGCCACCGCGAGCTGCCCATCCGCGCCGACTACGTCGGCAAGAACCTCCCCACGTCGCTGCGGGAGACCGTCAAGGTCCAGCTCCAGGAGGAGGACGGCCGTGACGCCGTGCTGCTCGGGCAGCGGACCGCCCAGGCAGCCGGGCAGTAGGTCCGCATCCGGCGCCGGGCCCCCACGGGGTCCGGGCGCAGGCCTGCCCTGCCCCCACCGCGCCCCTGCCTGCCCGTCCGCACGCCCGCCAGCCTGCCCGCCCCGACCTACGGAGCCCTCCAGATGAAGCGCCACCTCATCTCGGCCGCCGATCTCACGCGCGACGACGCCGTCCTGATCCTCGACACCGCCGAGGAGATGGCCCGCGTCGCGGACCGGCCGATCAAGAAGCTGCCCACCCTGCGCGGCCTGACCGTCGTCAACCTCTTCTTCGAGGACTCCACCCGCACCCGCATCTCCTTCGAGGCGGCCGCCAAGCGGCTGTCCGCGGACGTCATCAACTTCTCCGCCAAGGGCTCCTCCGTCTCCAAGGGCGAATCGCTGAAGGACACGGCGCTGACCCTGGAGGCCATGGGCGCGGACGCCGTCGTCATCCGCCACCACGCCTCCGGCGCCCCCTACCGCCTCGCGACCTCCGGCTGGATCGACTCCGCCGTCGTCAACGCGGGCGACGGCACGCACGAGCACCCCACCCAGGCCCTGCTGGACGCCTTCACCATGCGCCGCCGCCTCGTCGGCCGCGACGCCGGGCTCGGCAAGGACCTCGGCGGCCGCCGGATCACGATCGTGGGCGACGTCCTGCACAGCCGGGTGGCCCGCTCCAACGTGCAGCTGCTGCACACCCTCGGAGCCCAGGTCACGGTGGTGGCCCCGCCCACGCTGGTCCCGATCGGCGTCGAGAGCTGGCCCTGCGAGGTCTCGTACAACCTGGACGAGGTGCTGCCGAAGTCCGATGCGGTGATGATGCTGCGTGTGCAGCGCGAACGCATGAACGCCGCCTTCTTCCCGACCGAGCGCGAGTACTCCCGCCGGTACGGGCTCGACGGCGACCGGATGGCGAAGATGCCCGAGCACGCCATCGTGATGCACCCCGGCCCGATGAACCGGGGCATGGAGATCACCGCCCAGGTCGCCGACTCGGACCGCTGCACCGCCGTCGAGCAGGTCGCCAACGGCGTCTCCACCCGGATGGCCGTCCTGTACCTGCTGCTCGGAGGCTCCGAGCCCGCCGTCACCACCACCCCCGCCGCCCGTACCGAGGAGAGCAAGTAACCATGAGCAAGATCCTTATCCGTGGCGCGAAGGTCCTCGGCGGCGAGGCGCAGGACGTCCTGATCGACGGCGAGACCATCGCCGAGGTCGGTCGGAACCTGCCGGCGGACGGCGCCCGGGTGATCGAGGCCGAGGGCCAGATCCTCCTCCCCGGCCTCGTCGACCTCCACACCCACCTGCGCGAGCCCGGCCGCGAGGACTCCGAGACCGTCCTCACCGGCACCCGCGCCGCCGCCTCCGGTGGCTACACCGCCGTGTTCGCCATGGCGAACACCTTCCCGGTCGCCGACACCGCGGGCGTCGTCGAGCAGGTGTGGCGCCTCGGCAAGGAGTCCGGCTACTGCGACGTGCAGCCCATCGGCGCCGTCACCGTCGGCCTGGAGGGCAAGCAGCTCGCCGAGCTGGGCGCCATGCACGAGTCCGCCGCCCGCGTCACCGTCTTCTCCGACGACGGCAAGTGCGTGGACGACGCCGTGATCATGCGCCGGGCCCTGGAGTACGTGAAGGCCTTCGGCGGCGTCGTCGCCCAGCACGCCCAGGAGCCCCGGCTGACCGAGGGCGCCCAGATGAACGAGGGCGTCGTCTCCGCCGAGCTCGGTCTGGGCGGCTGGCCCGCCGTCGCCGAGGAGTCGATCATCGCCCGCGACGTCCTCCTCGCCGAGCACGTCGGCTCCCGCGTGCACATCTGCCACCTCTCCACGGCCGGCTCCGTCGAGATCGTCCGCTGGGCCAAGTCCCGCGGCATCGACGTCACCGCCGAGGTCACCCCGCACCACCTGCGCCTCACCGAGGAGCTCGTCCGCTCGTACAACGCGGTCTACAAGGTCAACCCGCCGCTGCGCACCGAGCGCGACGTGCTGGCCCTGCGCGAGGCGCTCGCCGACGGCACGATCGACATCGTCGCCACCGACCACGCCCCCCACCCGCACGAGGACAAGGACTGCGAGTGGGCCGCCGCCGCCATGGGCATGGTCGGCCTGGAGACCGCTCTGTCCGTGGTCCAGCAGACGATGGTGGAGACCGGACTGCTCGACTGGGCGGGCGTCGCCGAGCGGATGTCCTTCGCGCCGGCGCGCATCGGCGGCCTCGACCACCACGGCCGTCCCGTCTCGGCAGGTGAACCCGCGAACCTGACCTTGGTCGATACCTCGTACCGTGGTGTCGTGGACCCCGCACACTTCGCATCCCGCAGCCGCAACACGCCCTACGAGGGCCGTGAGCTGCCGGGGCGCGTCACTCACACCTTCCTGCGGGGCCGGGCAACGGTCGTGGACGGGACGCTGGCGTGACACCTGCAGTAATCCAACTGGCCGCCGAGGCCGCGGAACGACGGTCGGCGGAGGTGACGGACTGGGGCGCCCGCATGGCGTGGGTGATCGGTCTGCTCGTCTTCATCGCGTTCGTCTACTGGCTGATGCGGCAGGGCTGGAAATGGCGCGGCGCTCTGCAGAACGACCTGCCGGAGCTGCCCGCCGCCCCCGACGGCCTCCCCGAGCACCGGCTGGCCCTGACCGGCCGGTACCACGGGTCCACCACCGCCGGGCAGTGGCTCGACCGGATCGTCGCCCACGGCCTGGGCGTCCGCAGCCGGGTGGAGCTCACGCTCACCGACGCGGGCCTCGACGTGGTCCGTCCGGGTGCCAACGACTTCTTCGTACCGGCCGCGCAGCTGCGCGGCGCCCGCCTCGACAAGGGGATCGCGGGCAAGGTACTCACCGAGGGCGGTCTGCTCGTCGTCACCTGGGCGCACGGTGACAAGCTGATCGACTCCGGCTTCCGCTCCGACCGCGCGGCCGAGCACGCCGCCTGGGTCGAAGCCGTCAATCTCATGAACTCATCCATCACGACGGAAGGCGCCGAACGATGACGACCTCCACCAGGGGAGCAGCCAAAGCTCCCGCCGTACTCGTCCTGGAGGACGGGCGGATCTTCCGCGGCCGCGCTTACGGTGCCCTCGGGGAGACCTTCGGTGAGGCCGTGTTCTCCACCGGCATGACCGGCTACCAGGAGACCCTCACCGACCCGTCGTACCACCGCCAGGTCGTCGTGATGACCGCGCCGCACGTGGGCAACACCGGGATCAACGACGAGGACCCCGAGTCCTCCCGCATCTGGGTCGCCGGCTACGTGGTGCGCGACCCCGCGCGCGTCCCCTCCAACTGGCGCTCCCGGCGCTCGCTGGACGAGGAGCTCGTCGCACAGGGCGTCGTCGGCATCTGCGGCATCGACACCCGCGCCCTGACCCGCCACCTGCGCGAGCGCGGCGCCATGCGCGTCGGCATCTTCTCCGGTGAGGCCTGCGCCGGCGTCAGCGACGACGCCCTGCTGGCGCGCGTCCAGGAGGCCCCGCAGATGAAGGGCGCGAACCTCTCGGCGGAGGTCGCCACCAAGGAAGCGTACGTCGTCCCCGCGATCGGTGAGAAGAAGTTCACCGTGGCCGCCGTGGACCTCGGCATCAAGGGCATGACCCCGCACCGGATGGCCGAGCGCGGCATCGAGGTGCACGTACTGCCCGCCACGGCCACCGTCGAGGACGTCTACGCGGTCAACCCGGACGGCGTGTTCTTCTCCAACGGCCCGGGCGACCCCGCCACCGCCGACGGCCCCGTCGCCGTCATGCGCGGCGTCCTGGAGCGCAGGACCCCGCTCTTCGGCATCTGCTTCGGCAACCAGATCCTGGGCCGCGCGCTCGGCTTCGGCACCTACAAGCTGAAGTACGGCCACCGCGGCATCAACCAGCCGGTGCAGGACCGCACCACCGGCAAGGTCGAGGTCACCGCGCACAACCACGGCTTCGCCGTCGACGCGCCGCTCGACAAGGTCTCCGAGACCCCCTACGGCCGCGCCGAGGTCTCCCACGTCTGCCTGAACGACCAGGTCGTCGAGGGCCTGCGGCTGCTCGACCAGCCGGCCTTCAGCGTCCAGTACCACCCCGAGGCGGCCGCCGGCCCGCACGACGCCGCGTACCTCTTCGACCGTTTCACGTCTTTGATGGAAACCGCCCTGATGGAGGCCGATCGTGCCTAAGCGTTCCGATATCCAGTCCGTCCTGGTCATCGGCTCCGGCCCGATCGTCATCGGCCAGGCAGCCGAGTTCGACTACTCCGGTACCCAGGCCTGCCGCATCCTCAAGGCCGAGGGCCTGCGGGTCATCCTGGTGAACTCCAACCCCGCGACGATCATGACCGACCCGGAGATCGCCGACGCCACGTACGTCGAGCCGATCACCCCCGAGTTCGTCGAGAAGATCATCGCCAAGGAGCGCCCCGACGCGCTGCTCCCGACCCTGGGCGGCCAGACCGCGCTGAACACCGCCATCTCCATGCACGAGCAGGGTGTGCTGGAGAAGTACGGCGTCGAGCTGATCGGCGCCAACGTCGAGGCCATCAACAAGGGCGAGGACCGCGACCTCTTCAAGGGCGTCGTCGAGGCCGTCAAGGCCAAGATCGGCTACGGCGAGTCCGCGCGCTCGGTCATCTGCCACACGATGGACGACGTCATCGCGGGCGTCGACACCCTCGGCGGCTACCCGGTCGTCGTGCGCCCCTCCTTCACCATGGGCGGCGCCGGCTCCGGCTTCGCCCACAACGAGGACGAGCTGCGCCGCATCGCGGGCCAGGGCCTCACGCTCTCCCCGACCACCGAGGTGCTCCTGGAGGAGTCCATCCTCGGCTGGAAGGAGTACGAGCTGGAGCTGATGCGCGACACCAAGGACAACGTCGTCGTCGTCTGCTCCATCGAGAACTTCGACCCGATGGGCGTCCACACCGGCGACTCGATCACCGTCGCCCCGGCCATGACCCTCACCGACCGCGAGTACCAGCGGCTGCGCGACATCGGCATCGCGATCATCCGCGAGGTCGGCGTCGACACCGGCGGCTGCAACATCCAGTTCGCGATCGACCCCGCGGACGGCCGCGTCATCGTCATCGAGATGAACCCGCGCGTCTCCCGCTCCTCGGCGCTCGCGTCGAAGGCCACCGGCTTCCCGATCGCCAAGATCGCCGCCAAGCTGGCCATCGGGTACACCCTCGACGAGGTCCCCAACGACATCACCGAGAAGACCCCGGCGTCCTTCGAGCCGTCCCTCGACTACGTCGTCGTCAAGGCACCGCGCTTCGCCTTCGAGAAGTTCCCGCTCGCCGACTCCACCCTCACCACCACCATGAAGTCGGTGGGCGAGGCCATGGCGATCGGCCGCAACTTCACCGAGGCCCTCCAGAAGGCCCTGCGCTCCCTGGAGAAGAAGGGCTCGCAGTTCACCTTCGTCGGCGAGCCCGGCGACAAGGCCGAGCTCCTCGCCACGGCGGTGCGCCCCACCGACGGCCGCATCAACACCGTCATGCAGGCCATCCGCGCCGGCGCCTCCCAGGAAGAGGTCTTCGAGTCCACGAAGATCGACCCCTGGTTCGTCGACCAGCTCTTCCTCATCAAGGAGATCGCGGACGAGCTCGCCGCCGCCGACAAGCTCCACCCCGAGCTCCTCGCCGAGGCCAAGCGCCACGGCTTCTCCGACGCCCAGATCGCCGACATCCGCGGCCTGCGCGAGGACGTCGTCCGCGAGGTCCGGCACGCCCTCGGAGTCCGGCCGGTCTACAAGACGGTCGACACCTGCGCCGCCGAGTTCGCCGCGAAGACCCCGTACTTCTACTCCTCCTACGACGAGGAGTCCGAGGTCGCCCCGCGCGAGAAGCCCGCGGTCATCATCCTGGGCTCCGGCCCGAACCGCATCGGCCAGGGCATCGAGTTCGACTACTCCTGCGTCCACGCCTCCTTCGCGCTCAGCGACGCCGGCTACGAGACCGTGATGGTCAACTGCAACCCGGAGACCGTCTCCACCGACTACGACACCTCCGACCGCCTGTACTTCGAGCCGCTGACGCTCGAAGACGTGCTGGAGATCGTCCACGCGGAGACGCTGGCCGGCCCCATCGCCGGCGTCATCGTCCAGCTCGGCGGCCAGACCCCCCTCGGCCTCGCCCAGGCGCTCAAGGACAACGGCGTCCCCGTCGTCGGCACCTCGCCCGAGGCCATCCACGCCGCCGAGGACCGCGGCGCCTTCGGCCAGGTCCTCGCCGACGCCGGACTGCCCGCGCCCAAGCACGGCACCGCCACCACCTTCACGGGTGCGAAGGCCATCGCCGACGAGATCGGCTACCCGGTCCTGGTCCGCCCGTCCTACGTGCTCGGCGGCCGCGGCATGGAGATCGTCTACGACGAGACCCGGCTGGAGTCGTACATCGCCGAGTCCACCGAGATCTCCCCGACCCGCCCCGTGCTGGTCGACCGCTTCCTCGACGACGCGATCGAGATCGACGTCGACGCCCTCTACGACGGCACCGAGCTCTACCTCGGCGGCGTCATGGAGCACATCGAGGAAGCCGGCATCCACTCCGGCGACTCCGCGTGCGCGCTGCCCCCGATCACCCTCGGCGGCCACGACATCAAGCGGCTGCGCGCCTCCACCGAGGCCATCGCCAAGGGCGTCGGCGTCCGCGGCCTGATCAACATCCAGTTCGCGATGGCGGGCGACATCCTCTACGTCCTGGAGGCGAACCCGCGCGCCTCCCGGACCGTCCCCTTCACCTCGAAGGCCACGGCCGTCCCGCTCGCCAAGGCCGCCGCCCGCATCTCGCTCGGCACCACCATCGCCGAACTGCGCGCCGAGGGCCTGCTGCCGAAGACCGGCGACGGCGGCACCCTGCCGATCGACGCGCCGATCTCCGTCAAGGAGGCCGTCATGCCGTGGTCGCGCTTCCGCGACATCCACGGCCGGGGCGTCGACACGGTCCTCGGACCGGAGATGCGCTCCACCGGCGAGGTCATGGGCATCGACGCCCTCTTCGGCACGGCGTACGCCAAGTCGCAGGCCGGCGCCTACGGCCCGCTGCCGACCAAGGGCCGCGCCTTCATCTCCGTCGCCAACCGCGACAAGCGCTCGATGATCTTCCCGGCGCGCGAGCTCGTCGCCCACGGCTTCGAGCTGCTCGCCACCTCGGGCACCGCCGAGGTGCTGCGCCGCAACGGCATCAACGCCACCGTCGTCCGCAAGCTCAGCGAGGGCGAGGGCGCGGACGGCGAGAAGACCATCGTCCAGCTGATCCACGACGGCCAGGTCGACCTCATCGTCAACACCCCGTACGGGACCGGCGGCCGCCTCGACGGCTACGAGATCCGTACCGCGGCCGTGGCGCGCAGCGTCCCGTGCCTGACCACGGTCCAGGCGCTCGCCGCCGCCGTGCAGGGCATCGACGCGCTGAACCGCGGAGACGTGGGCGTGCGCTCGCTGCAGGAGCACGCGCAGCACCTCGACGCCGCCCGCGACTAGCAGCCCGTACAGCCCCGGACTCGGGAGAACGGGGGAGGGGGACACCGGTTTCACGACGGGTGTCCCCCTTTCCATGAGCGCAGAGGGATCCTTCACCACGATGTACAAACTCTTCTTCAACCTGGTCTTCAAGCGGATGGACCCGGAGCGGGCCCACTACACCGCCTTCCGCTGGATCCGCCTCACCGCCCGCACGCCGGTGCTGCGCACCTTCGCGGCGGCCTGGCTGGCCCCCCGCCACAAGGAGCTGCGCACCGAGGCCCTGGGCCTGCGCATGCACGGACCCTTCGGGCTCGCGGCGGGCTTCGACAAGAACGCCGTGGCGGTCGACGGCATGGCGATGCTCGGCTTCGACCACGTCGAGATCGGGACGGTCACGGCCGAGCCGCAGCCCGGCAACCCGAAGAAGCGCCTGTTCCGGCTGGTGCCGGACCGTGCGCTGATCAACCGGATGGGCTTCAACAACGAGGGCTCGGCGGCCGTCGCGCAGCGCCTGGCGTCCCGCCGCGCCGTCTTCCGGACCGTCGTGGGCGTCAACATCGGCAAGACGAAGGTCGTCCCGGAGGAGGAGGCGGTCGCCGACTACGTCGCCTCCACCGAGCGCCTCGCCCGCCACGCGGACTACCTGGTCGTGAACGTCTCCTCGCCGAACACCCCCGGGCTGCGCAACCTCCAGGCCACCGAGTCCCTGCGTCCGCTGCTGACGGCCGTACGAGAGGCCGCGGACCGGGTGGTCACCGACCGCCGGGTCCCGCTGCTGGTCAAGATCGCTCCCGATCTGGCCGACGAGGACATCGACGCGGTCGCCGACCTGGCGCTGGAGCTCGGCCTGGACGGGATCATCGCCACCAACACGACCATCGCCCGCGAGGGCCTCGGCCTCGTCTCCGACCCGTCCCTGGTCCAGGAGACCGGCGGGCTGTCCGGAGCACCCGTCAAGGAACGCTCCCTGGAGGTCCTGCGCCGCCTCCACGCCCGCGCGGGGGACCGGCTGGTCCTCGTCGGCGTCGGCGGCATCGAGAACGCCGAGGACGCCTGGCAGCGGATCCTGGCCGGCGCCACGCTGGTCCAGGGCTACAGCGCCTTCGTCTACGAGGGCCCGTGCTACGCCCGCGCCATCCACAAGGGCCTGGCCGCGCGCCTGGCCGCCAGCCCGTACGCGACGCTCGCCGAAGCGGTGGGCGCCGAGAACCGAGAGGCCGCGAAGTGACTGTGACCCCGTTCGGCACCCGCCTGCGCGAGGCGATGGACGCCCGCGGTCCGCTCTGCGTGGGCATCGACCCGCACGCCGCGCTGCTGGCGCAGTGGGGCCTGGCGGACGACATCGCGGGCCTGGAGAGCTTCTCGCGGACCGTCGTGGAGGCCCTCGCCGACCAGGTGGCGGTCCTCAAGCCGCAGGCCGCCTTCTTCGAGCGCTTCGGCTCCCGGGGCGTCGCGGTGCTGGAGCGGACGGTGGCGGACGCGCGGGCGGCCGGCACGCTGGTCCTGATGGACGCCAAGCGCGGCGACATCGGCTCGACCATGGCCGCCTACGCCTCGGCCTTCCTGGACCCGGCCTCGCCACTCTTCTCGGACGCGCTGACGGTCTCCCCGTACCTGGGCTACGGCTCGCTGAAGCCGGCCGTCGACCTGGCGCGGGAGTCGGGGGCGGGCCTGTTCGTCCTGGCCCTCACCTCGAACCCGGAGGGCGCCGAGGTCCAGCGGGCGGTACGGGAGGACGGCCGCACGATCGGCGCGACGATGCTGGCGCACCTCGCCGCCGAGAACGAGGGCGCCGACCCGATGGGCTCCTTCGGCGCGGTGGTCGGCGCCACGCTGGGCGACCTGTCCTCCTTCGACCTGGACATCAACGGGCCGCTGCTGGCCCCCGGCATCGGCGCGCAGGGCGCGACGGCGGCGGACCTGCCGGCCGTGTTCGGCGAGGCGGTCCACCAGGTGGTGCCGAACGTGTCGCGCGGCGTCCTGAAGCACGGTCCGGACGTCACGGCGCTGCGCGCGTCCGCACGGCAGTTCGCGGACGAGATCCGCGCGGCCGTTTCCGCCCGGCGGTGAGCCGATCCGGGCGCTTCCCCGCCCGCGTCGGGCCTGCCCCTCGCACTGCCTGACGAAATTCGAACGTCTTTCACCGGACAAAACCGGGGTATTTTGTCCGTGATGTACGGTTCAGTGGAGGCTGACCAGGACTTTTAGTCCGTTCTCGCTGACTGGAGCGGTGATGGCCGCTAGTCTCCGAGCAGAGTGAACGAGCAGCGAGCGAATTGCATCGCTGTTCGGGACCTCGCCTGGTGTGGTGCCTTTGGGTTCCCCACCGGTCCGTATCCGACAGTTCGACATCCGAGGTGACGTAGGCGTGGCTCTTCCGCCCCTTACCCCTGAACAGCGCGCAGCCGCGCTCGAAAAGGCCGCCGCGGCTCGCCGGGAGCGGGCCGAGGTGAAGAATCGACTCAAGCACTCCGGCGCCTCCCTCCAAGAGGTCATCAAGACGGGCCAGGAGAACGACGTCATCGGCAAGATGAAGGTCTCCGCCCTGCTGGAGTCCCTGCCCGGCGTGGGCAAGGTCCGTGCCAAGCAGATCATGGAGCGTCTCGGCATCTCCGAGTCCCGACGTGTCCGAGGTCTCGGTTCCAACCAGATCGCCTCTCTGGAGCGCGAGTTCGGCAGCACCGGCGCCTGAGGCGTCGCCTGAAGTTCTCCCGGCGTTCCCGGGCATGCCCGGGAGGCTGGATAATCGCTCTATGGCAGCAGAGGTTCGTCCGCGGCTGACCGTGCTCTCCGGCCCCTCAGGGGTCGGCAAGAGCACGGTCGTCGCGCATATGCGCAAGGTCCACCCTGAGGTTTGGCTCTCGGTGTCGGCCACCACCCGCAAGCCGCGGCCCGGTGAGCGACACGGAGTCCACTACTTCTTCGTCTCCGACGACGAGTTCGACAAGCTGATCGCCAACGGCGAGCTGCTGGAGTGGGCCGAGTTCGCGGGCAACCGCTACGGCACACCGCGCGGCGCGGTACTGGAACGCCTGGAGAACGGCGAGCCGGTCCTGCTGGAGATCGACCTGCAGGGCGCACGACTCGTACGCGAGTCCATGCCCGAGGCCCAACTGGTCTTCCTGGCCCCGCCGAGCTGGGACGAGCTGGTCCGCCGGCTCACGGGCCGCGGCACCGAATCGGCGGAGGTCATCGAGCGCAGGCTCGCCACCGCCAAGATCGAACTCGCTGCCGAGTCGGAGTTCGACACCACCCTGGTCAACACCTCCGTCGAGGACGTGGCGCGCGAGCTGCTAGCCTTGATGGAAGTTGTCTGATCGTTGAACGTATTTTCTCCTCGTTCAATGCCTGATCTTTCACCCATCTTCGGAAGGTAGAGCGTGTCCTCTTCCATCACTGCGCCCGAGGGCATCATCAACCCGCCGATCGACGAGCTGCTTGAGGCCACGGACTCGAAGTACAGCCTCGTGATCTACGCGGCCAAGCGCGCGCGTCAGATCAACGCGTACTACTCCCAGCTCGGCGAAGGCCTGCTGGAGTACGTGGGCCCGCTGGTGGACACCCACGTCCACGAGAAGCCCCTTTCGATCGCGCTGCGCGAGATCAACGCGGGTCTGCTGACCTCCGAGGCCATCGAGGCCCCGGCTCAGTAAGGCACGGGAATTCCTTTCACCACAGGCCCGGCAGAACATCTGCCGGGCCTGTGGTGTGTCATGGGTAGGTACGGCGACCGGTGCCGAGGGCGCCGGTCGGGTCGAAGGGGAGTGCGCGGTGGGTAAGCCGAAGGTCGTCCTGGGAGTGAGCGGCGGGATCGCCGCCTACAAGGCGTGCGAGCTGCTGCGCCGGCTGACCGAGTCCGGCCACGACGTACGGGTGGTGCCCACCGCGGCGTCCCTGAACTTCGTGGGCGAGGCCACCTGGGCCGCCCTGTCCGGCAACCCGGCCTCCACCGAGGTGTGGGAGACCGTCCACGAGGTGCCGCACGTGCGCATCGGGCAGTCAGCCGATCTCGTCGTCGTCGCCCCCGCCACCGCCGACATGCTGGCCAGGGCCGCCCACGGGCTGGCCGACGACCTGCTCACGAACACCCTGCTCACGGCCCGCTGCCCGGTGGTCTTCGCACCCGCCATGCATACCGAGATGTGGGAGCACCCCGCCACCCAGGAGAACGTGGCCACGCTGCGCCGCCGCGGAGCCGTGGTCGTCGAGCCCGCCGTGGGCCGCCTCACCGGCAAGGACACGGGCAAGGGGCGGCTGCCCGACCCCGAGGAGATCTTCGAGGTGTGCCGGCACGTCCTGGCCCGCGGGGCCGCCGGGGCGGACCTCTCCGGGCGGCGCGTGGTGATCAGCGCGGGCGGGACCCGGGAGCCGCTGGACCCCGTCCGCTTCCTGGGCAACCGCTCCTCCGGCAAGCAGGGCTACGCCCTGGCCCGTACCGCCGTCGCGCGCGGCGCCCGGGTCACCCTGGTGGCCGCGAACACCGCCCTGGCCGATCCCGCCGGCGTCGACGTCGTCCGGGTGGGGACGGCCCTTGAGCTGCGGGAGGCGGTGCTCGGGGCGGCCGCCGGGGCCGACGCCGTGGTGATGGCCGCGGCCGTGGCGGACTTCCGGCCCGCCGAGTACGCCGACGGCAAGATCAAGAAGAAGGACGGGGAGGACCCGGCCCCGGTCGCCCTCGTGCGCAACCCCGACGTCCTCGCGGAGATCTCGGCCGACCGTGGGCGGGACGGCCAGATCGTGGTGGGATTCGCCGCCGAGACCGACGACGTCCTCGCCAACGGGCGGGCCAAGCTCCGCCGCAAGGGCTGCGACCTCCTCGTGGTCAACGAGGTCGGTGCCACGAAGACCTTCGGTTCGGAGGAGAACGAGGCCGTGATTCTCACCTCCAGCGGGTCGGAGATCCAAGTCCCCTACGGTCCGAAGGAATCGCTGGCGGACCAGATCTGGGACCAGGTGGGGCTCCTGCTGGCGCCGCGACGCGCCTGAGTGAGATCCCTTCTCCTGGGCACACGCGTGGGTCAGAATGGAGTGGCGCAGGTCACGCGGCTCCCATAAGGCGAGACGGGTGGTCCGACAGACGGTGGCGACCGATAAACTGCACTCGGAACGTGATCGGGCGCAGCCCCCGGTGTGGTTCCGCCAAATGATCAGCCAGCAGCCGCTGCAACCCCAGGGAGCGATGTGTCCCGCCGCCTCTTCACCTCGGAGTCCGTGACCGAGGGCCACCCCGACAAGATCGCTGACCAGATCAGCGACACGATCCTCGACGCACTCCTCACCGAGGACCCGACCTCGCGCGTGGCCGTGGAGACCCTCATCACCACCGGTCTCGTGCACATCGCGGGAGAGGTGACGACGAAGGCCTACGCCCCGATCGCTCAGCTCGTCCGCGACAAGATCCTCGAAATCGGCTACGACTCCTCGAAGAAGGGCTTCGACGGCGCCTCCTGCGGCGTGTCGGTGTCCATCGGCGCGCAGTCCCCCGACATCGCACAGGGTGTCGACACGGCCTACGAGAAGCGGGTCGAGGGCGACGAGGACGAGCTCGACAAGCAGGGCGCCGGCGACCAGGGCCTGATGTTCGGCTACGCCTGCGACGAGACCCCCGAGCTCATGCCGCTCCCCATCCACCTGGCCCACCGGCTCTCCCGCCGGCTGTCCGAGGTCCGCAAGAACGGGACCATCCCGTACCTGCGCCCCGACGGCAAGACCCAGGTCACCATCGAGTACGACGGCGACAAGGCCGTGCGCCTGGACACCGTCGTGGTCTCCTCGCAGCACGCGTCGGACATCGACCTGGACTCGCTGCTCGCGCCCGACATCCGCGAGTTCGTCGTCGAGCACGTGCTGGCCCAGCTCATCGAGGACGGCATCAAGCTGGACACCGAGGGCTACCGCCTGCTCGTGAACCCGACCGGCCGCTTCGAGATCGGCGGCCCCATGGGCGACGCCGGCCTCACCGGCCGCAAGATCATCATCGACACCTACGGCGGCATGGCCCGCCACGGTGGCGGCGCCTTCTCGGGCAAGGACCCGTCCAAGGTCGACCGCAGCGCCGCGTACGCGATGCGCTGGGTCGCCAAGAACGTGGTCGCCGCCGGCCTCGCCTCGCGCTGCGAGGTCCAGGTCGCGTACGCGATCGGCAAGGCCGAGCCGGTGGGCCTGTTCGTCGAGACCTTCGGCACCGCCAAGGTGGACGTGCAGCGGATCGAGGACGCGATCGGCGAGGTGTTCGACCTCCGCCCGGCCGCGATCATCCGCGACCTGGACCTGCTGCGTCCGATCTACGCCCAGACCGCCGCCTACGGCCACTTCGGCCGCGAGCTGCCGGACTTCACCTGGGAGCGCACCGACCGCGTGGACGCGCTGCGCGCGGCCGCCGGTCTCTGAGACCTCTCGCTGAGAGCGTCTTCGCGGTGAGTGTCGTGGACGGCCCCGGACCCTGTGGTCCGGGGC
>NZ_JBHXRU010000128.1:0-14592 GCF_042716255.1 Streptomyces sp. NPDC058662
GCGCTCGGCCGGCCCCGCCCCCGCCCGTCTCACGGGGTCGCCGTCAGTTGGCACCGTTCTGGTCGGTGTCGGAGTCGTTCGCGTCGGACGCGGTGACCTTGCCCGTCTTCGGGTCGACCTGGCCGTCCCAGGTGCTGCCGTCGGAGCCGCGGACCTCGACGTGCCAGGAGGCACTGCCGTCGTCGTCGTCCCACTCGACGGTCCAGACCGCGCCGGGGTGGGCGGCCACGGCCGCCTTGACCGCCTCGTCGGCCGTGACCTCGGCGGCGAGCAGCTCCTTGTGCTCGGCGGCGTCCTGGCCGGTGTCGCGGTCCCGTTCGGTGACCGTGCCGTCGGCCGCCACCTCCAGCTCGACGTGGGTCCTGCCGTCCTTGCTGATCACATCGGCGTGCCAGACGGTGCCGTCCTTGTCGAGGGACTCGACGACGCCCGGGAAGTGCTTCAGGGCCGCCGCCGAGGCCTCCTCGGCGGTGTCCGCGGCGGGGAGTACGGCGACGGCGGTCACGGCTCTCGCCGTGTCGGCGGGCGCCGCCGCGGCGGCCGCCACCGGTCCTCCCAGCGCCAGGACGACGGACGCGGCTGTGGAGACGTAGACGTTGCGCTTCATGGCTGGACCTCCTCGGGCCGGCCAGGGCCGCACACGGATGTCCGACGGCGGCCGGCTTTGGGCGGGTACCTGCCCCATTCTGCGGCCGACCGTCGTCCGGGGCGCGCCGAGCGCCCGCCGTCAGACCTTGCCGCGGTTGTTGCGCAGGTGCTCCGCCACCGGGTGCAGGGAGGCGCGCAGCGCCGCCAGGGCCTCCGGCGGCAGCAGGTCGATGAAGTGCCGGCGGACGGACGCCACGTGGTGCGGGGCGACCTTGCGCATGGTGTCCATGCCCGCGTCGGTGAGGACCGCGTACAGGCCGCGGCGGTCGGACTCGCAGTTCTCGCGGCGGACCAGGCCCGCCGTCTCCATGCGGGTGATCTGGTGCGACAGTCGGCTCTTGGACTGCAGGGTCGCGGTCGCGAGGTCGCTCATGCGCATCCGGTGGTCCGCGGACTCCGAGAGGTTCACGAGGATCTCGTAGTCGTTGTTGGTGAGTCCGAAGGGCTGGAGGTCCTTTTCCAGCTGGTGCATCAGCAGTCTGCTGACGTCCAGGTGGGTGCGCCAGGCGCACTGCTCGGCGTCGGTCAGCCAGGGGGTGTCCCCGGACGGGGTCCGGGGTGCGGCGGCCGTGTCGGTCTCCATGGTCTCCATGAGTGAACTCTACCTAAGAAGTTGAATTGCGTACAAAAGATCGGAGGTGGTTCGGCCTCACAGTCCGAAACGGCGCTGGAGGTCGCCCAGCTGCCCCGGCATCCGCGGAACGGCCGGGGAGCCGTGCCCCTGCGCCTGGTGGCCGACGCCCGGAACACCCGGCTCCGCGCCGATCGTCCCCACCGCATGCTCCGCCATCAGCGCCTCCGACGACTGGAGCAGCACCGTCCCGGCTCCCACGAACTCGAACTGGTGCTCCTCGCCGGAGGCACCCCCGAGGCCGGTCAGCGAACGCAGCCCGCCCATCACGCCGGACATGTAGCCGTGGTCGTAGTGGTGGCACGGGGAGGGGCAGTCCGCCCACCCGACCAGCGCCTGCGGGTCCACGCGCAGCGGCGGCTCCATGAACACCACCGGTCCGTTGGACGCGGCGACGAACTTCCCGGTTCCGATCAGCGTCAGGAACCCCGGGACGATCGACTGCTTGAGCGCCAGGGTCGGCTGGTACGCGAGCAGGTTGCCCGACCGGATCGTCAGGTTCCCCTTGTCCAGGTCGAAGGAGTTCACGTCGAAGGCCCGGTCGGCCAGCAGCATCTTGCCCTGCCCCTCGGCCACCACCCAGTCGCCGGCGTGCAGCGGCGAGTGGAAGCTGGTGCGCAGCAGCCGGTCGAAGCGGCCGTGGCCGATGCCGTTGAACTCGATGCTCCCGTAGTACGAGATCATCTTGCCCTTCTGCAGGAACCACTGGCTCCCCTTGAGCTCCACGCAGAAGGTGTAGGCGTTCACGTTGTCGTCGGAGGGCAGGGTGTACGGGTCGAAGACCACCGGGCCGCCGGGGCCGCCCGTCACGGGACCGAAGTTCACAGCTTCTCCTCCGAGGCCTGTACGTACACCGCGCCCTGGCCGGACAGCTCCAGCTGGAACGCCTCACCGGAGCCGCGCCCGACCATGTCCCGCCAGCCGACCGCCGCCGAGAGCTTGTTGCGCACCTCGCCGTGGTGGGCGACGTACGCCTGCGGGTCCACGTGGACCGGTCGCTGCGGGGTGATGGGGAGCTCGACGACCCCGCCGTGGGCCATCACGGCCACCGCGCCGTGACCCTTGAGGGTGGTGGTGAACAGGCCCTGACCGGTCACCTGGCCGCGCACCATGCCCATGACCCCGCCCTGCGAGCCCATGAACATCGTGCCCTGCTGGAGGGTGCCGTCGAAGGCGAGGAGCCGGTCGGCCTCGACGTAGAGCGTCTCGCCGGACAGGTTGATCACCTGGATGTGGTGTCCGCCGTGGCCGAACATCACGGTGCCGCTGCCCTCGACCGTCATCAGCGGGGTCTGCTCGTTCGCCACCCGGCGGCCGATCATGCCCATCACCCCGCCCTGGCCACCGGTCAGGCTGGGGGTGAAGGACACCTCGCCGCGGTAGGCGAGCATCGCCCCGCGCTGGCTGTACATCTTCTGCCCCGGGACGACCTGGGCCTCGACCATCTTCGAGTTGATCTCGCGGAACGGCATCAGACGTCGCCCCCGACCGTGCTGCGCTCGCTGGGCTGCACGTACACCAGGCCCTCGCCCTCGAAGCGGATCTGGAACGCCTCGCCGGAGCCCTCACCGATCAGCGTGCGGAAGTTCACGCCGGACTGGAAGGACTGCCGGAGGTCGCCGGTGTGCGCGACGTACGCCCCCGGGTCGACGGAGAGCGGGTACTGCGCGCTGACCCGCAGCACCACGGCCGGACCGTCCGACAGGACCGCCGCCCGGCCGGAGCCCTCGACGGTCGTGGTGAACAGGCCGTTGCCCGTCGAGGCGCCGCGCAGGCCGGTGAAGGTGGTGCCGGTGCGCAGGGAGGCGTCGGCGCACAGCAGGTTGCTGGCCTCGACGTGGAGCTTCTCGCCGCGCAGGTCGACGAGATTGATCTCGCCGGCGCGGTCGGCGAAGAAGCAGGTGCCGTGCCCCTGTACCTCCATCACACTCATCTGCTCGCCGGTCAGGCGCCGGGTCACCATCCCCCGCAGGCCTTCACCGCCGCCGGACATCTTCTTGAAGGCCATCTGCCCGTCGTACGCGACCATGGAGCCGTTCTTCGCTTTGACGGCGTCCCCGGTCAGGTCGACGGCGAGCACCTTGCTGCCTTGGAGTCGGAACTGAGCCACGGGAAGACGGTATCGGCAGCGGGCGGGCCCGAACAGAGTCCTGTGGCCGGATTTATGCCACACCGGGCCGGTACGGGCGCCGATGCGGGGGTCGGTCCGGCCGTGCGACCGGGGGCCGGGTCAAGATCGCGCAAAGCGGCTGAGACACTGGACCGGACCCCTGCCGCCACGACCGAAGGCTCCTCGTGGACATCAAGACCGCCTCCGCACTGCACCGGCTCCGCCTCGTCTCCGTACCCGAGGCCCTGTCGTTCCCGGCCCTGCTGATCTTCGGATCGCTGCTGAGCCGGATCTCGGACATCGACTACCTGATGATGCCGCTCGGCATCCTGCACGGGTTCCTGTTCGTCGTCTACGCGGTCTTCCTGCTGGATGTCTGGAACCGGGCGAAGTGGCCGTTCAAGAAGGTCCTCCTCTTCTTCGTGCTCGCGATGCTGCCCTTCGGCGGGCTGTACGGCGACAAGCTGCTCAAGCGCGAGGAGGCCGACAGTGTGATCGCGGCCCGCGCGCGGGTGGCGGCGGACGCGTGATCGTCGCGTTCTCCGTGACCCCGCTGGGAGTCGGCGAGGAGGTCGGCGAGTACGTCGCCGACGCGGTGCGCGTCGTCCGGGAGTCCGGTCTGCCCAACCGCACCGACGCCATGTTCACCACCCTTGAGGGCGAAAGAGCATAGCTCTGAGGCTATAGAAGAGCCCCGCCCGGCTGTCATGCTCGCCGTCGCCGGACGGGGCCGTTTCGGGGTCGTCTCTCCTCAGCGGGAGGACGGCAGCCGAAGGGCTTCGGCCATCTGCTCCACCACGTCGGCCCGGATCATCCCCAGGTGTACGTAAGGGGTGCCGTTGTGGGTCACGACGGGCCGCACGGTGCTCCATGTCGTCTCGGGTGCATCGAGGGCAGCCAGGGCGGCCACGAGGGCTTCCCGGGCGTCCGTGGCCCGTGTGTGTGCGTCCCGCCACGTCTGCATGTCCATCACGCGGCCACCGTCTCACCGGGGCACTCGTCGGTGTTGGCGTGCCGGTAGAACACGACGGGCGGCCCGGATGCACGGCCCTCATGTCCCCGGCGGACGGGCTCAAGAGGTTCGATCACCTTCTTGCACTCGGAACAGCGCGCACCCTTCGGCGCGTACGTCAGGTACTCCCAGACCTCTGCCTCTGTGGCTTTGTCCGTCACCGTGTCACTCATCGCGCACCCCTTCGCCGCCCTGCTGTGTCCTTGATCGTGCCGCCGGTCGCCGGGACGGAGGAACCTCGTACGTTTGCCACTTTGGGACGTCCCACGGCATGTAGAACGTCCCTATGGGCAACGAGCGGTTAAGGGCCGTGATGGCATCGGGTGGGTGGACGCATGCAGCGTTGGCGACTGCCACGGGAGTGGACCCGAAGAGCGTCGAGCGGTGGGTGAACCTCGGGCGCACTCCCCGGCGGGCAACGGCACTCAGGGCCGCTGAGACGTTGGGCGAGGATGTTCACGCGCTCTGGCCGGCTCTCAGGCAGGCACGCGCCGCGCGGGCCGTCAGCCCGGAACTCGTCGCACTGTACGACCAGCGCGCAGACCTCCCCGTATCCGTCTTCGTGGATCTCCTCGCAACAGCGCGGGAGCGCATCGACGTGTTGGTCTACGCGGCCGTGTTCCTCCACGAGGCGTATCCCCGGATGAACGATCTCCTGCGGGAGCGGGCTGCGGATGGCTGCGCGGTCCGTATCGCAGTCGGTGACGCGGACAGCGAGAACGTCCAGCATCGCGGACAGGAGGAGAGGTTCGGGCACGGCATCGAATCCCGCTGCCGCCTCGCCCTCATGCACTACCGCCCGTTGCTCGATGTGCCGGGGATCGAACTGCGCACGCACGGGACGACCCTCTACAACAGCTTGTATCGAGCTGATGATCAGGCGTTGGTCAATGCCCACGTCTGGGGCGTGAACGCGTACGGCGCGCCGGTATGGCACCTTCGTCGCAACGGCAACGGGGGCATGTTCGACACCTACGCGGACAGCTTCAGCGCTGTGTGGGAGACCGCCAGACCCGTGGAGGGGTGACGCATGGCACGGACCGAGTACTACGACGATCCACACGCGCCCGAGCCGAACAGCATGGTCGTTGCCGCCTCAGCGGTGGTCACCGATGACAGTGGCCGCATCCTGCTTCAACGGCGTCGGGACAACGATCTGTGGGCACTTCCCGGCGGGGGCATGGACATGGGCGACTCGTTGCCCGGTACTGCCGTCCGGGAGGTGAAGGAGGAAACCGGTCTCGACGTCGAGATCACGGGACTCGTCGGCACGTACACCGACCCCCGGCACATCATCGAGTACAGCGACGGGGAGGTACGGCGACAGTTCAACGTCTGCTTCACGGCGCGCATCGTCGGCGGCACCCTGGCCATCTCCGACGAGAGCACGGAACTGCGGTTCGTTGAGCCGGCTGCCCTTGACTCCCTGGCCATGCACCACACGCAGCGGTTGCGTTTGATGCACTTCCTTGAGCACCGCCCTGCGCCCTACCTGGGGTAGCGCCCTCCCCCCCCCGGTTCCGGACAGCAGAAAGGCCGTCCACCACAGCGGGTAGACGGTCTCTCGGAGGTACGGGCTACTTGCTCTCGTCCAGCGCCCGGTACAGCGTCGCGCGTTACACCCCGAGGGCCTTGGCAATGGCCGTGACGCTCTCGCCCTTGGCCTTCCGGGCCTTGGCCGCAGCGAGCTTGTCCGCGTCCATCACGGCTGCCTTAATCCCCTCCCACCCCAGATCAGGGGTCACCATGCTGTCAGATTGTGTTGTCAGAGGTGCTCTCTTTCTGATGAGTGGGACGAGGTGATGGACGTCGTCCGGCGTGCGGTGGCCGCCGTGGAGGCACGGGCACCCCGGGTGTCCTTCATCCTCAAGGCCGACATCCGGCCCGGAGTCACCGACGGCATCACCTCCAAGACGGAGACGATCGAGCGGCACCTCGCCGACGGTTGACGCGCTCACACGGCGTGTACGTGCACATCGGTCGGACTCGGCACCGACAGGTATGCGGTGATGTCCTCCGGATCGCTGGTGAAGATCACCGCACTGCCGCTTCCCGCGTCCGTGGTCCGGAACGCGCACCGCGCGCACGGGTGGCCTCGCGCGGCGTACCCCGGAGGGCGGCCCGGTGGTGGTGACCGGACGCCTTCGGGTCGCCCGGAGGGCCGAGGAGTGAGACGGGGCACACCGCCAAATGACCGCCCGGTAGGGTCGGGTCGTGCCCAAGCCGCTCAGCCTTCCCTTCGACCCCATCGCCCGCGCGGACGAGCTCTGGCAGCAACGCTGGGGGCCCGTTCCCTCGATGGCCGCCATCACCTCGATCATGCGCGCGCACCAGATCCTGCTCGGTGAGGTGGACGCGGTGGTCAAGCCGTACGGACTGACGTTCGCGCGGTACGAGGCGCTGGTGCTGCTCACCTTCTCCAAGGCCGGTGAGCTGCCCATGTCGAAGATCGGTGAGCGGCTGATGGTGCACCCCACGTCGGTGACGAACACCGTGGACCGGTTGGTGCGGTCCGGACTCGTCGACAAGCGGCCCAACCCCAACGACGGCCGCGGCACCCTCGCCTCCATCACGGACAAGGGCCGCGAGGTCGTCGAGGCGGCGACCCGGGACCTGATGGAGATCGACTTCGGGCTCGGCGCGTACGACTCCGAGGAGTGCGCGGAGATCTTCGCCCTGCTGCGCCCGCTGCGGGTGGCCGCCGCCGACTTCGAGGAGTAGGCCGCCCGCGGAGGCGGCCCCCGTCAAGATCGCGCAAAACGGACGGTTAGGCTCTGGGGCATGAAGAAGAGCGTGCTGACCCGCTACCGGGTGCTGGCCTATGTCACCGCCGTCATGCTGCTGGTGCTGTGCACCTGCATGGTGTTCAAGTACGGCTTCGACATGGGCGCCGACCTGACCTTCGTGGTGTCCCAGGCCCACGGTGTGCTCTTCATGATCTACCTGGTCTTCGCCTTCGACCTCAGCTCCAAGGCGCGGTGGTCCTTCGGCAAGATGCTCTGGGTCATGGTCTCCGGAACCATTCCGCTCGCGGCCTTCTTCGTCGAGCGCAAGGTCCGCGCCGAGGTCGAGCCGCTGGTCAGCGGCGGTCTGGCCACCGCGAAGGCCTGACCGCCAATACTCCCCGGGGACGACTCCCCGGGGTTGCCCATCGACATTTACTAGGACGTCCTAGTAAATTCATGGGTATGGACGCTGACGCCATCGAGGAGGGCCGCCGCCGCTGGCAGGCCCGTTACGACAAGGCCCGCAAGCGCGAGGCCGATTTCACCACGCTCTCCGGCGATGCCGTCGATCCGGTCTACGGGCCCCGGCCCGGGGACGCGTACGAGGGCTTCGAGCGCATCGGGTGGCCGGGGGAGTACCCCTACACCCGGGGCCTGCACGCCACCGGGTACCGGGGGCGGACCTGGACGATCCGGCAGTTCGCCGGCTTCGGGAACGCCGAGCAGACCAACGAGCGCTACAAGATGATCCTCGCCGCCGGCGGCGGCGGGCTCTCCGTCGCCTTCGACATGCCGACCCTGATGGGGCGCGACTCCGACGACCCCCGCGCCCTGGGCGAGGTGGGGCACTGCGGGGTCGCCATCGACTCGGCCGCCGACATGGAGATCCTGTTCAAGGACATCCCGCTCGGCGACGTCACCACGTCGATGACGATCTCGGGCCCCGCCGTGCCGGCCTTCTGCATGTACCTGGTCGCCGCCGAGCGGCAGGGTGTCGACCCCGCCGTGCTCAACGGCACGCTCCAGACCGACATCTTCAAGGAGTACATCGCCCAGAAGGAGTGGCTCTTCGAGCCCGAACCGCACCTGCGCCTCATCGGCGACCTGATGGAGTACTGCGCGAAGGGCATCCCGGCCTACAAGCCGCTGTCCGTCTCCGGCTACCACATCCGCGAGGCCGGGGCCACGGCCGCGCAGGAGCTCGCGTACACCCTCGCCGACGGGTTCGGCTACGTGGAGCTCGGCCTCTCGCGCGGCATGGACGTGGACGTCTTCGCGCCGGGCCTCTCCTTCTTCTTCGACGCGCACCTCGACTTCTTTGAGGAGATCGCCAAGTTCCGCGCCGCCCGCCGGATCTGGGCGCGCTGGATGAAGGAGGTCTACGGCGCCAAGAGCGAGAAGTCGATGTGGCTGCGCTTCCACACCCAGACCGCCGGGGTCTCGCTCACCGCCCAGCAGCCGTACAACAACGTCGTGCGCACCGCCGTGGAAGCCCTCGCGGCCGTCCTCGGCGGCACGAACTCGCTGCACACCAACGCCCTCGACGAGACGCTCGCACTGCCGAGCGAGCAGGCCGCCGAGATCGCGCTGCGCACGCAGCAGGTGCTGATGGAGGAGACCGGCGTCGCCAACGTGGCGGACCCCCTGGGCGGTTCCTGGTTCGTCGAGCAGCTCACCGACCGCATCGAGGCGGAGGCCGAGAAGATCTTCGACCAGATCAAGGAGCGCGGGCTGCGGGCCCACCCGGACGGGCAGCACCCCATCGGTCCGATCACCTCCGGCATCCTGCGCGGTATCGAGGACGGCTGGTTCACCGGCGAGATCGCCGAGTCGGCCTTCCAGTACCAGCGGTCCCTGGAGAAGGGCGACAAGCGGGTCGTCGGCGTCAACGTCCACCACGGCTCGGTCACCGGGGACCTGGAGATCCTCCGGGTCAGCCACGAGGTGGAGCGCGTGCAGGTGGAGGAGCTGGCCGCCCGCAAGGGCCGCCGCGACGACGCCGCGGTGGAGACCGCCCTCAAGGCGATGCTGACGGCGGCGCGGGACGGGTCGAACATGATCCCGGCCATGCTGGACGCGGTCCGGGCCGAGGCCACGATGGGCGAGATCTGCAACGTCCTGCGCGAGGAGTGGGGCACGTACACCGAACCGCCCGGCTTCTGAGCCCGGGCGGGACCGGGGCCGGTCGGGCGTCCGTACGGGGCGCCCGGCCGGCCCTCGCCGCGCCCGCCGGCCCCCGCCGCGCTCAGGCGGCCGCCGGGCCGCCCCGCAGGCCGTGCATCAGCAGGGCCGTGAAGTTGGCCACCCAGAACTCGTCCACGGGTTCCGCACTGACCAGGGCGCGGTGCACGACCGTGCCCGCGATCACATCGAAGATCAGGTCCGTGGTGTGGTCGGCGACGGCCTCGTCCTCCTCGTACGGGAGTTCGCCGCGGGCCTGCGCGCGTTCGCGACCCAGTACGACGAGACGTTTCTGCCGGTCCACGATGGCCGACCGGATCCGGTCGCGCAGGGCCTCGTCCCGGGTCGATTCCGCGACCACCGCCATCAGGGCCGTACGGGCTTCCGGCCGCCGCAGCAGCTCCGCGAAGCGCAGCACCACGTACTCGATGTCGGCTTCGAGGGAGCCCCGGTCCGGCAGTTCGAGGGAGTCGAAGAGCTCCGCCACCGCGTCCACGACCAGTTCGCTCTTGCCGGCCCAGCGCCGATAGAGGGTGGTCTTGGCGACCCCGGCCCGCGCCGACACGTCGCCCATCGTCAGCTTCGACCAGCCCAGCTCGACCAGCGCGTCCCGCGTCGCCGCGAGGATGGCCGCGTCCGCAGCGGCGCTGCGGGGGCGGCCGGTACGGCCGGGCGGGGCGCCGCTGCCTGGGCTGGGGTTGCGCATGGCCGAGACCATACCCGCCGGTAGCCGGACGGCCGGGTCCCTCGCCGGTGTGGTTCAGATCACGGGGCGCGGAGTGGGCCGGACGAGTTACGCTACGGCTCGTAGCGTAAGAGCGACAACCACGCGAAAGGCTACTGGCGCCAGGTGGGGACCCGGCGCCGCCCGCATCACCGGTCGCGGCAGCACGCAATTCACGCGATCTTTTTCGTCGGCGCGCGCACTCGGGGGAGGATGTACGCATGCAGCCCAGAAACATGTCCATGAGCGGCGTCGTCGACCTCGCCGCTGTGAAGGCGGCCGGCGAGGCCAAGGCCAAGGCCGAGCAGGCACGCGCCGCATCGGCACGGCAGGCCGAGCAGGGCGGCGCCCCCGCCGCCGGCGCTGTGCCGCCGTCCGCGCTCGTCTTCGACGTAGACGAGGCCGGTTTCGAACGTGACGTACTCCAGCTCTCCGCCGAGGTCCCGGTCGTCCTGGACTTCTGGGCCGAGTGGTGCGAGCCCTGCAAGCAGCTGAGCCCGCTGCTGGAGCGCCTGGTCGTCGAGGCCAACGGCCGACTGGTCCTGGCGAAGATCGATGTCGACGCCAACAAGACGCTGATGCAGCAGTTCGGCATCCAGGGGATCCCGGCGGTCTTCGCCGTCGTCGCCGGGCAGGCGCTGCCGCTCTTCCAGGGCGTGGTGCCCGAGCAGCAGATCCGCAGCACCCTCGCCGAGCTGGTCCAGGTCGCCGAGGAGCGCTTCGGGCTGATCGGCATCGAGGTGGACCCGAACGCCGAGGCGCCGGACGCCGCGGCCGCGGCCGAGATCCCGGCCGGCCCCCACGACGCGCTGCTGGAGGCGGCCGTCGTCGCGCTGGACGCGGGCGACCTGGCCGGCGCCGTGCGGGCGTACCAGAACGTACTCGTGGACGACCCGGCCAACACGGAGGCCAAGCTCGGCCTCGCCCAGGCGGAACTGCTGACCCGGGTGCGGGACATGGACCCGCAGGCGGTGCGCGCCGCCGCGGCCGAGAGCCCGCGCGACCCGGCGGCCCAGATCGCCGCCGCCGACCTGGACCTGGTCGGCGGACACGTGGAGGACGCCTTCGGGCGCCTGGTGGACACCGTCCGGGTGACTGCGGGTGACGAGCGCAACGCCGTACGACTGCGGCTGCTGGAGCTGTTCGAGGTCATCGGCGCGGACGACCCGCGGGTCGCGGCCGCGCGTACGGCGCTCGCCCGGGTTCTCTTCTAGGGCCCGGGTCGGACCGGGTTCCCGGGCACCGGCGGACCGCCGGCGATTTGTTGACACCGAGATAAACAGCGGCCGCGCTTTGCCAAAACTTGGCAATCGCGGCCGCTGTTACTCGTAGTAAGCCGAACTCCGTGAACTGTCCGGAGTGTTCGCTCTTCCGCCGTTTCGTCGTGGCCCTCGGTGACACCCTGTGTTGCTGCCCGACGGCGGGGGGTCGTACCCCGGTTATCTTGCCGTTACCCGCCAGTAACGAACCCCCTTGTGCCCCGGCCGGTAATGGACCACGATCGGCGACGCTCGGTCCTTCCCGCAGCGCCGCTCATCCGGAGCCGCGGTGGAGGGTCCCCACCGAGCCGGCCTGTGGCAGTGGCACCGGCCGTGGGACAGGGGGGTCTCCGCCGCACCGGCGGGGCCTGTCCTCCAGGTTGCGCGAACGCGTGGCCCAGTGGTTGTCGCTCGGGGGTGATCGCCGGTGTATCGGACGTGGCACAGCCGCGGCCCGGCCGCCTGCGCTTCTTCCCGAGGACGTAGCACTTCTCCCATCCCAGGACGGGCACGGCCCGGACCGGAGATGTACGTCCGAGAAGGAGGAACGAAAATGAGTTCTCAGGTTCGTGGTGGGACCAGATGGAAGCGCTTCGCGCTCGTCATGGTGCCGAGCATCGCGGCCACGGCCGCGGTCGGTGTGGGTCTGGCGCAGGGCGCTCTCGCGGCGTCCTTCAGCGTCTCCGGCCAGGACTTCAAGGTCTCGGCCGACAAGCTCGACGGTGACAACCTCATTCAGTACGGCGGTATCGCCGAGGGGCACGACCTCAAGGGCAACCCGCAGCACCACCCGGTCACCATCTCCGGGTTCAGTCACGCGGAAATCACCAACATGTGCCAGTCGCTGGTCACCCCGACGCCGCTGGGCAACATCACCCTGCAGCTGAGGACCGGTCACAAGGGCAAGCCGGCCGTCGCCGACAACATCTACCTCGATGTTGCCGAGCTCGACACCGACGCCGAGTTCAAGAACCTGGACATCGGTATCGCGGTCGGTGACAAGAGCCACAAGACCAAGCCGCAGGCCGGCACGGTCGCCAGCCCGTACGCGTTCTCGCAGCGCGCGGACAAGGCGATCCTGACCAACGTCCGGCAGAAGGCCTGGGCGACGACGGCGGGCACGTTCAAGCTGCCCGACCTGAAGCTGCGCCTGCTCAGCGGCGACCAGCCGTGCTACCAGGACGCCAAGTAACCCGTCCCGGTGCGTGACCGGAGGGGCGGTCGGTGGCGCGAGCCGTCGCCGACCGCCCCTCCGGGCTCCACAGAGTTCTCCGTACCACCGTTTCCAGGGAGCTGTTGTCCATGAACCCCCAGGCCCCGGTTTACGTTCGCGCAGAAGACGACGCCTGGCTCACCGTGGTGTATTACCACTTCCGTGCCTGGCGCGGGCGCCGCCCCTTCTGGGCGGGGCTGTTCACGTTTGTCGGCGGCTTCCCGATCGCGTACTTCCCGTACGCGGACCTGCGGCTGGGGAACCTCAGTCTCGCCATGGCCACCACCGGTGGCGCCGGCGCGCTGATCATCGGCGTCCTGCTGATCACGCTGGGCCTGGCCCTCTGGTTCCAGCAGGCCATCCGCGTCTTCGCCGGGGTCGCCTCGATCCTGCTGGCCCTGGTGTCCCTGCCGGTGTCCAACCTCGGCGGCTTCGGGCTGGGCTTCGTACCCGCCCTCATCGGCGGCGCTCTCGCGCTGTCGTGGGTTCCCGGGCAGGCGGCGGACGAGGAGCCGGCCGACAGGCGGGCGCTCCCCGCGCACGAGGCTCCCGAGGCGCAGCCGGCGCACGAGGCGTACCAGCAGCCGGTCGGTCTGACCAAGGCGCAGGCGATGGCGGGCACCCCGGGCATCCCGGGACCGCGCGAGACGGAAACGGCACACGCGAGCGAGACGACTGCCCACGCCGATGGCGGGAGGAACAGTGCGGGGTGACGAGACGCAGCGGGGCGTGGCCCCAGGCGCAGAGTCCCGTGAGAGCAAGGGGCCGCGGCACGCGGCACCCAGGAAGTCGCTGCTGAACAAGCTCCAGATACCCGTCGGCAAGACGATGGCGCTGGCGGCGATGCCGACGGCCGTGTTCGTCGGCATGGGTATGGCGCCGAAGCTGGCCGTGGCCGACGAGAAGGACATCCCCTTCGCGCCGGGACCGTGCGTGACGCGGTCCGACGACCCGGAGGACAGCAAGAAGACGGAGTCGCCGAAGCCGTCGAAGACTCCTTCGCCGGGCACCTCGCCCAGCGCGACTCCCACACCGTCCGCTTCGGCAGCGGTGAAGCCGAAGCCCACTACGAGCCCGACGGCGACCCGGCCCACGGCCGAGAAGCCCGCGGAGAAGCCCGAGCCGCAGACGGCCCCGAGCACCACGCCGCCGGCGGTCGAGAAGCCGAACCCCCTGGACCCGCTGGGAGTCGGCGACAAGATCGAGACGTTCCTGGACGAACTCGGCAAGCCCCTCAGGGACGCGCGCACCACGACCGATCCGGCGCCCGCGCCCACCCCGAGCGGTGCGCAGACCCCGGACCCGGCCGCGGAGGCGATCCGCGAGGCGGCGAAGCAGGTCGGCACCGAGGTGTCCGAGCTGTCCGAGGAGGTCAAGAACACCGCGAAGACCCCGAAGGACGAGACCGGCACCGCGACGGACCCGTCCGACAAGGCCGAGGAGAAGGACGCCGAGGACGCCGACAAGGCCGAGGACGGCGAGGACAAGGACGCCGACTCCGGCAAGGGCGCGGACGGGAAGGAACCCTTCCCGTGCCCGACCTACGACGCCGAGGCCCTGGCCGACGCCGAACTGGAGCAGGGCATCCCGCTCCTGCCGGACGAGCCCTGGTACCTCGACAGCTCGCTGCTGACCCTGTACGGCCTGGACTACCACGGCATCGTCGAGGTGAAGACGGCGAGCGGCAAGGTCAAGAAGGTCCTGAAGTTCACGGCGGACTCGCTGGACATCAAGGACCTCTACCAGACGGTCGGCAAGGGCGGGAACGTCGCGCACCTGAAGTCCCGTCCGGGGTCCACGTCCAAGATCCGCGGCGGCACGGTGACCATGTACACCGAAAGCCTCAAGGGCAAGCTCTTCGGAATGATCCCGATCGAGTTCACCCCCAACAGCCCGCCGCCGCTGAATGTGCCGTTCGCGTTCTTCTCGGACGTCCAGGTCGTCCAGGCCGGCCAGTTCGGCGGCACGCTCACCGTCCCGGGCCTCAAGAACTACATCGGCCCGGCCGAGTAGCCGGCCGCTGCCGCCCCGCCGCGCACGGCGGGGCGGACAGCACGGCGCCGAGGGCGGCACCCCGCGTCACTGCGG
>NZ_JBHXRU010000129.1:0-14397 GCF_042716255.1 Streptomyces sp. NPDC058662
TGGGGGGGGTCTCGCCCGCGGTCGGGGGGGGCGCGGGGGGGGTCGCCCCGCCCCCCCCCCGGGGGGGGGGCCCCGGGGCCCCCCCCCCCCCCGGCCCCGGCCCTTCGCCGCGTCCCCCGCCCGGCACGATCCGAACGAGACGCCCTAGGGGCGGCGGGGAGCGAAGCGGACGCGGCCGCCGACCTCCACCGTGCCGTCGGGGCCGGGGGCGGTGAGGATCTGCGAGCCCGCGCCCTGGGTGATGTTCAGGGCGCGGTTCAGCTGGGCCGTCAGCAGCATCGCCGCCGAGCCGGTGGCCTCGTCCTCCACGACGATCCCGTCGGGGCGGCGCGGGAAGCCCCGGGCGCGCACCCGGCCGGCGGTCTCGTCCTCCCAGGCCCAGGCGTAGAGCCAGCCCTCGCCGGGCGGCGGGGCGGGCAGCGCCTCGACCTCCGCGGCGCTCGCGTACTGCTCGGTGCGCTTGCCCTCGACCCAGTCGGCGCGGCCCGTGATCCAGGTGAACTCCCCGTCGTCACGGGCCCATACGGATCCCGCCGGCGGCTGGAGCTCCTCGATGTCCAGCAACCACGCGACCCCGACGAGCGGATGCCCCGCGAAGGACATCCGCGCCCCGGGGGTGCGGATGTCGATGACCCCGCGCTCGGGGTCGTCGACGAACACGGTCTCGCTGTAGCCCAGTTCGGCGGCCAGGGCCTGCCGCGACGCGTCGTCGGGGCAGGTCCGGCCGTCGCGCACGACGCCGAGGAGGTTGCCGTGGCTGCCGTCACCCGCGCAGAAGACCTTCAGGACATCGAGATCGTTCACGCGGGCATTGAAGCACGGCTCAGTTCTGGCCGGTGCGGCGGCGGCGCGCGAGGAACACCGCGCCCGCACCTGCCGCGACGACCGCGCCGGAGGCGGCGAGCAGGGCGCCGGCCGGGACCTCCGCGCCGGTGGCGGCGAGGTTGCCGCCGACGCTGCCGCCGCCCGACGTACCGCCCGTGGCCCCGCCCGTGGCCCCGCCCGTGGTTCCGGTGGTGGTGCCGCTCGTGGTTCCGGTGGTGGTGCCCGTGGTCGGGAGGGTGGCGTCCTTGTCCACCGCGACCGAGAGGGTCACCGGGTCGATCGCGTCGCCCGCCTTGTACATGGAGGCGTTGGCGCCGTTGGCGAAGGCGGCCGCGCCCTCGGCGGTGAAGACCGCCGGGACGGCGTTGAGCGCCAGGACGCCGCCCTTGGTCGTGTAGTCGGTCTTCGACAGGTCGAGCGTGGCGAAGGGGACGCCCGTCTTCGTGCCGGAGGCGTTGGTGACGTCCACGTACAGGGTGCCGGACGTGCCCGCGGCCTCCAGGCGGGGGTTGCCGAAGCCCATGTCGATGGTGTGGGCCGGGAACTGGAAGCGCAGGGCGCCCTGGAAGGAGACGGTCAGCTTCCGCTGGGCGGCGTCGAGCTCGCCCTTGGCGAGCGCGAAGTCGTAGAGCTCGCCGTTCTTGGCGGCGCCGCCGGACGGGGTGATGGTGCCGCCGCCCAGGACGTACCTGCGGAAGGACTCCTTCATGCCCCAGGTCAGCTTGGCGGCGGTGACCTGCTGCGCGCCGCCGGCCGGGAGGGTGGGCTTCGCCGTGGTGGGCGCCGGGTTCGTCGGGGTGGCCGTGGCCGTGGCTGTGGTGGTGGCCGTGGGGGTGGCGCTCGGCGTCGTGGTCGGCGTGGTGGTCGGGGTCGGGGTGGCCGTCGGGGTCGACGGCTTCTCGAACTCCAGCTTCACGGTGAGCGGGTCACCGGGCAGGTCCTTGTAGCGGGGGGAGCCGAGCGAGTCCGCCGCCTCCTGGGTGAGGGTGGTCGCGAGGTTCTCCATGGACCGGCCCCCGAAGGCCACGGTGGCCAGCGGGACGTCCTGGGTGGTCGCGCCGCCCTTGGTGACATCGGCGGTGATCTTCTTCGTGCCGGTGTCGATCCGGAAGTCCGAGAGCTTGACCTCGAAGCCGTGGCCGGCCGGCGGGGCGGGCGAGGCGAAGGTGACGCTGCCCGCGAAGGCGGCCTTCACCACGTTGCCGGCGGCCGGCTCGTACTGGCCGACGGGCGCACCGAGGCGCAGGGTGCCGTCGGCGTTCCGCGTGGCGCCGTCCGCGACGGTGATGGTGCCGTGGGCCGTGTTCACCACGTAGTTGCGGTAGTCGACGAGGATGCCCCAGTCGAGGGAGCCGCCGATGATCTTCACCGGCGCGGTCGGGCCGGCGTTCGCCGAGGCGGGCGTGATGGCCGCGGTGGCGGGGAGGACGAGGGCGGTGGCGCCGAGGGCGGCGGCCGTGAGGACGGCGGCCGCGAGGGCGATCGGGCGGCGGCTGACGGACGGCATGGTGGAGCTCCTGGGGAGACGAAGGGGGCGGGGTGTCCGGGGCGACGGCGCGGCGGTGCTACGGCGCGTCCGGGTCCCCGGGGGCGGGCGCGGGCGGGGTCGGGGGCCTCTCGGCGCCCCTCGCCTCCGCGCCGGTGGTCGGGGGGCCGCCGGCCGGGGCGTCGCCCGCCGTCGCGTCGCCGACGCGGGCCTGCGGCGCGGTATCCGCGGCCGGGGCGGCAGCCGGGGCCGGGGCCGGGGCGGCAGTCGGGGCCGGGGCCGGGGCGGCAGTCGGGGCCGGAGCCGGGGAGGCAGTCGGGGCCGGAGCCGGGGAGGCAGCCGGGGCAGCGGGCGGGGTGGCAACCGGGCTCGCAGCCGGGGCGGCACCCAAGCCCGCGGCCGGAGTCGGCGCCGGAGTCGCCGCCGGAGTCGTCGCCGGAGTCGTCGCCGGGGCGGCAACCGCAGTCGCGGCCGCCGTCGTGCGGCGCTTGCGCAGCACCAGGAAGGCGGCAACGCCGGCCAGGAGCAGTACGGCCGCGGCCGGCGCCGTCCATGGCCCGGTGTCGGAGGACTCCTCCGCCGTCGCCGCGGGGGCCGGCGCGGCGGACGCGGGCGCCTCGGCGGGCGGGGCCGTGGACCCCAGGTCGGGCAGGGCCGGCAGCCGGGCGGTGGTGTCGAGGGCCACCGCCAGCGAGACGGGATCCATCTCGGTGCCCGCCTTGTACATGGAGTTGAAGGCCTGCGAGCCGCCCTCGGTCAGGGTGGCCGGGGCTTCGGTGAGCGTGGCGAGCGCGCCCTCGGTCTTCAGCCCCTTGGCGTCGAACTCGACGAGCGGAACGGCGTTCTTGGTCTGGCCGCCCGCGGTGACGTCGGCGGACAGCACCCCCCTGCCGTTCTCCACCCTGACGCCCACCTTGGCGAGTGTCAGGTCCAGGTGGGCCCCGGTGAACCGGACGGTTCCGGCGAACGCGGCGTCCAGCGTTCCCTTCTCGCCGTCGTAGGCGCCCTTGCCCTGCGGGAAGCGGAACAGCGCGCCGCCGTCCTGGGCGCCCTCGGCGAGGATCCACTTGCCCTGGCCGATGGAACCGGTGACGTACTCGCGGAAGGTGCGGCGCACGCCCCAGTCGACGGCGGCGTCGGCGAAGGCGCCCTGGGCCTGCGGGGTTCCGGCGGACTGGCTCGGCGGCGTGCCCGGCGTTTCGGCGGGCTGCTCGGGCTGCTCGGCGGCCGGCGCCTTGACGTCGGCCGAGAGCGAGACCTTGTCGAGCTGCGCGCCCGCAGCGTAGTAGCCGGCGAAAGCCTGGGCGCCCTGCTCCGTCAGGGTGGCCGGGATGTTGCTGAGGACGATCGGGGTGGCGCCGCCCCGCATCTCGATGCCGCCGAGGCCGAGGGTGGCGAAGGGCACTTGGGACTGCTGGGTGACCTTGCCGCTGTCCTTGGCCTTGCTGGAGACGTCGACGTACAGGGTGCCGCGGCCGTCCGAGACCTTGACGGTGGGCCGGCTGACCGTCATGTCCAGGTCGTGGGACCCGTCGGGCTTCTGGTGGCCCCGGAAGGTCACCCCGCCGGAGAAGGAGGCGCTGAAGGCGCCCGAGTCCGGGTCGTACGAGCCCGCCGCCGAGTGGAAGCGGAACAGGCTGCCGCCGACCGTCGCGGCTCCGCTCCTCAGCGTGAAACCGCCTTTCGCGATGGGGCCGGTGACATAGCTCTGGAACGACGATTTGATGCCCCAGTCGAGCCGACCCCCCTGGACGGTGCGTTCGGCGGCCTGGGCGGCGGCGGCCGGGAACAGGGCACCCAGCAGGGCCGCCAGCAGGGCGACTGCCACAGCGCGGGCGGGTCTTGCGGACATGGCGGTCCCCTCCAGGGGCTAGCAAGCTAGGTTAGGCTAACCTAAACTACCCTCGGCCGAGTACGTAACCCCTCGGTCGTCGCAACCTCAGTCGGACGACCAGGACGGTGCCTTCGTGCCTACGCCCGCCGCGCCATCCCGCCTCCCCCGCCTCGGTCTTGCCGCGACCGCCCTGGTCGCCCTGGCGCTGACCGTGACGGGATGCGGGAGTACGGCCAACCCCGCGGGCACGCCCGCCCGTTCCGCCCCGGCCGCCCCGGACCGGGTGGAACCGCTGACTCCGGCGCCCGTGCCCGTCCTGCCCGTCACCGTGCCCTCGGCCGACGGGGTCCAGGTCACGGTCGCCTCGGCCGAGCGGGTCGTGCCGCTCACCGGCAGCCTCAACGAGATCGTGCACACCCTCGGACTCGGCGGGCAGGTGGTCGCCCGGGACATCACCGCCACCTTCGAACAGGCCGCCCGGCTGCCGGTGGTGACCCGGGGCCACGACGTCTCGGCGGAGAGCGTGCTGTCGCTGCGCCCGACGCTGGTGCTGGCCGAGACCACCAGCGGCCCCGCCGAAGCGGTCCAGCAGATCCGCGACGCCGGTGTCCCCGTCCTGGTCGTCGCCCCGGCCAAGGGGCTGGACGACGTACCGCGGCGGATCGACGCGGTCGCCGCCGCGCTCGGCGTCAAGGACGCCGGCACCAGGCTGAACGAGCGGACCGCCGAGCGGATCGCGGCCGCGCGCGAGAACGTCCCCGCGGCCGCGGGCAAGCCGCCCCGGGTGGCTTTCCTCTACCTGCGGGGCACCGCCTCCGTCTATCTGCTGGGCGGCTCGGACTCCGGCGCGGCCTCGCTGCTGGAGGCGGCCGGCGCGGTCGACACGGGCAAGGAGTCCGGCCTCGGCAAGGACTTCACCCCGATCACCAGCGAAGCCCTCGCGGCGGCCGCGCCCGACGCCATCCTCGTCATGTCGAAAGGGCTCGAATCGGTCGGCGGCGTCGACGGCCTGGTGAAGATCCCGGGCGTGGCCCAGACCCCGGCCGGAATGGACCGCCGGGTGGTCGCCATCGACGACGGCGTCCTGCTCAACTACGGCCCGCGCACGGACCAGGTACTCACCTCACTGGTCACCCAGCTCTACGGCGGGGGAGCCTGAGGTGACGCTCCCCTACGATCCCCCGCGTCCTGCCGCCGCCGGCCCGGTCGGCGATCCGACCGGAGCCCCGGACGCGGCCCCCGAACCGGCCGCGCCGCGAGCCCCCGCACTCGAACCGGCGGGCCCGACCGCGGAACGGGCCGCGGAGCCGGAGCCCGCCCCCGCGGCGGCGCGTCCGGAAGCGGCCGCGGAGCCGGCCCCCGGCGCGCCCGCGGCCGGGCGGTCCGGCCGCACCACCCTGCTGCTCACCACCGCCCTCGTCGCCGCCCTCCTCCTGCTCGCCCTGGTCTCCGCAGGCACCGGCGCGTACCGCATCCCCCTCGGGGACGTCCTCGCCTCCGTCCAGCACCGCGCCGGACTCGGCGGGGCCCCGCTCGACCGGGTCGGGGAGAGCGTGCTGTGGAACGTACGCCTGCCCCGCGTCGTGCTCGCCCTGCTCGTCGGCGCGGCCCTCGGCTGCGCCGGTGCGCTCATGCAGGGCGTCTTCGGCAATCCGCTCGCCGAGCCCGGCGTCATCGGGATCTCGGCCGGCGCCGCCGTCGGCGCGGTCGCGGCCATCGCGCTCGGACTCAGCTTCCTCGGCAACTGGACGATCACCGTCTGCGCGTTCGTCGCGGGCCTGATCACCGTCAGCGCCGTCTACCTGCTGTCACGCAGCGGCGGGCGGACCGAGGTCGTCACCCTCATCCTCACCGGCATCGCCGTCAACGCGTTCGCGGGCGCTCTGATCGGCCTGTTCGTCTTCTTCGCGGACAGCGGCCAGGTCAACCAGATCACCTTCTGGCAGCTGGGCTCCCTGGCCCAGGCCACCTGGCCCAAGGTCCTCGCCGTCCTGCCCTGCGCACTCGCCGGCCTGCTCGTCGCCCCCTTCTACGCCCGCCGGCTCGACCTGCTGGCGCTCGGCGAACGCCCCGCCCGCCACCTGGGCGTCGACGTCGAACGGCTGCGCCTCGCCCTGATCCTGGTCGTCGCGCTGCTCACCGCCGCCGCCGTCGCCGTGGCGGGCGTCATCGCCTTCATCGGTCTGCTGGTCCCGCACCTGCTGCGGATGGCCCACGGCCCCGGCCACCGCTTCCTGGTGCCGGGCAGCGCCCTCGCCGGCGCCGTCGTCCTGGTCGCGGGCGACCTGGCCGCGCGGACCCTCGCCCAGCCCGCCGAGCTCCCGCTCGGCGTACTGACCGCCCTGCTCGGCAGCCCCTTCTTCTTCTGGCTGCTGCGCCGGACCCGCCGCAAGCAAGGAGGCTGGGCGTGAGGAGCAGGCTGACCGGGCTGCTCGCCCGCAGGAGGCGTGTCGTCCCGGCCCGGCCCGCCCCCGGCGAGGTCCTCGCCGAGACGGTGGGCCTCCACGTCCGGCTCGGGCACCGCGAGGTGCTGGCGGGGATCGACCTGAGCGCCCGCGCCGGGGAGGTACTGGCGCTGGTCGGCCCCAACGGCGCCGGCAAGTCCACCCTGCTGGCCGCGCTCGCCGCCGACCTGCCGGCCGCGTCCGGTGAGATCCGGATCGGCGGCCGTCCGGTGGGCGACTGGAGCGCCCCCGAACTCGCCCTGCGCCGCGGTGTGCTGCCCCAGTCGGCCGCGCTGTCCTTTCCCTTCCCGGTCCAGGACGTCGTACGGATGGGCCGCGCGCCCTGGGCCGGCACGCCCTTCGCCGACACCGACGAGGAGGCGGTGGCCGCCGCCATGGCCGCCACGGAGGTCGCGCAGTTCGCCGCGCGCCCCTTCTCCGCCCTGTCCGGCGGCGAGCGCGCCCGGGTCGCGCTGGCCCGCGTACTGGCCCAACGGGCCCCCCTGCTGCTCCTCGACGAGCCCACCGCGGCCCTCGACCTGCGCCACCAGGAACTCGTGCTGCGCGTCTGCCGGGAGCGCGCCTCGGCCGGCGACGCGGTGGTCGTCGTCCTGCACGACCTCGGGCTCGCCGCCGCCTACGCGGACCGGGTCGCCGTCCTGCACGACGGCCGAATCGCCGCCGCCGGAGCGCCCGCCGAGGTGTTCGAGGACGAGCTGCTCAGCCGGGTCTACCGGCAGCCCGTCGAAGTGCTCCCGCACCCGCGCACCGGCGCCCCCCTCGTGGTGCCGGTACGGGCCGCCGAGGCCCGCGGCGCGCGGCCCGCCGCAGGGCGCGCAGGACCCGTTTGACCGCTGGTTGACCCGCTCATGGGGCGGAGTGTCAGGGGATCCGTACGCCGGTTCCGCCCACCCGCACCCGCGGGTCCCCCGCCCGCAGCTCCACGGTCAGGACGCCCGGCCGGCCCATGTCGTCGCCCTGGTGCAGGGTGAGCACGGCGTCCTGCGGGACCAGTCCGAGCTCCCGGGCGTACGCGCCGAAGGCGGCGGCGGCCGCTCCCGTGGCCGGGTCCTCCACGACCCCGCCGACCGGGAACGGGTCCCGGACGTGGAACCGGTCCGGGCCCGCCCGGTGCACCAGCTGGACCGTGGTGAGGTCGAGGCGCCGCATCAGCGCCTCCAGCCGCGCGAAGTCGTAGGCGAGATCCGCGAGCCGGGCCCGGGTGCGGGCGCCGAGCACCAGGTGCCGGGCTCCCGCGTAGGCGATCCGGGGCGGGAACGCCGGGTCGAGGTCCGCCGCCGGCCAGTCGAGGGCGGCGAGCGCCTCGGCGAGGTCGGCCGCCCCGATCTCCTCGGTGTGCGGCTCGACGCTGGTCAGCGTGGCCCGCAGGCCGCCGTCCTCGGTGCTGACGGACACCGGGACCGTCCCCGCCCGGGTGGACAGGAGCAGCTCGCCGGGTCCGATGCGCTCCCCCAGCGCCACGGCGGTGGCCACCGTGGCGTGCCCGCAGAACGGGACCTCCGCCTTGGGGCTGAAGTAGCGCACGGTGAAGGCGCGGCCGGGCTCGCCGCCCAGCCCCTCGGGCGGCGCGGTCAGGAACGCGGTCTCGCTGTACCCCAGTCCGGCGGCGATCCCCAGCATGGCGGCGTCGTCCAGCCCGGCCGCGTCGAGGACGACCCCCGCGGGGTTGCCGCCCTCGGGGTCGCGGGAGAAGGCGGTGTAGCGCAGCACCTCGGTGTCGGTCATGCGTTCATGATCCACGCGCCCGCGCCGCGCGGCAACGGGCTTCCCGCCCGGGCGGCGGGCCTCAGCCCCGGCCGATGTACGGCATGGAGGTGGCCATCACCGTGGCGAACTGCACGTTCGCCTCCAACGGCAGCTCGGCCATGTGCAGCACCGTGCGGGCGACGTCGACGGCGTCCATCACCGGCTCGGCCGCGAGCTGCCCGTTGGCCTGGAGGATGCCCTCCTGCATGCGTGCGGTCATCTCGGTCGCCGCGTTGCCGATGTCGATCTGGCCGCAGGCGATCCGGTACGGGCGCCCGTCGAGGGAGAGGGACTTCGTCAGGCCCGTCATGGCGTGCTTGGTGGCGGTGTAGGCGATGGAGTTCGGGCGGGGCACGTGCGCGGAGATCGATCCGTTGTTGATGATCCGGCCGCCCTGCGGGTCCTGCGCCTTCATCCGGCGGAACGCCGCCTGCGCGCACAGGAAGGCGCCCGTCAGGTTGACGTCCACCACCGAGCGCCAGGCCTCGTAGGCGATGTCCTCCAGCGGGACCCCGGCGGGCCCGAAGGTGCCCGCGTTGTTGAAGAGCAGGTCGAGGCGCCCGTACCGCTCCTGTACGGCCGCGAACAGCGCGTTCACGTCGTCCGGATCGCTCACGTCCGCCCGTACGGGCAGCACCTCCCCGGCGGCGCCGGCGGCCGCGGCGGCCCGCGCGGTCTCCTGCAGCGGTTCGGTCCGGCGGCCCGCCGCGGCCACGGCCCAGCCGGCCGCGGCCAGGGTCAGGGCCACTGAGCGGCCGATGCCGCTGCCGGCGCCGGTCACCACGGCGATCTTCTGCGTACCTGACGTCATGGGGCCGCAGGCTACGTCACAACGGACGTCCGCCCCCGGACGTTCCGATTGCTGAGAACATGGGTCGGTCACGGGTGCGTGAAGAAGACGAGCAGACGAGCAGAGTGGAGTCCCGCATGTCGGAGAGAGGCCCCGCGACGGCCGCCTCGCACGAGTCGTCGCCCGAATCGCCCTCCGCCCCCGGGACCACCGCCCCGACCCCGACCCTGACGGCGGCGCGCCGCACCGGCCTGCTCGTCACCCTCGTCCTCGGCGGGCTCACGGCCCTCCCGCCGCTGTCCATGGACATGTACCTGCCGGCCCTGCCGGAGGTCACCACCGCCCTGGACAGCCCGGCCGCCACCATTCAGCTCACCTTGACGGCCTGCCTCGCCGGCATGGCCCTGGGCCAGCTCGTCATCGGGCCGATGAGCGACAAGTGGGGCCGGCGGCGGCCCCTCCTCATCGGCATGGTCGTCTATGTCCTCGCCACCGCGATCTGCGCCCTCGCCCCCACCGCCGAACTGCTGATCGCCTTCCGGCTGCTCCAGGGCCTGGCGGGCGCGGCCGCGATCGTCATCGCCCGGGCCGTCGTGCGCGACCTGTACGACGGGGTCGAGATGGCACGTTTCTTCTCCACCCTGATGCTGATATCCGGCTCCGCCCCGATCATCGCCCCCCTCATCGGCGGCCAGGTGATGCGCTTCTCGGACTGGCGCGGGGTCTTCCTCGTCCTGACCGGCGTCGGCGTGGTCCTCACCCTGACGGTCTGGCGCACGCTCGGCGAGACCCTGCCGCCGGAGCGCCGGCAGACCGGCGGCGTCGGTGCCGCCCTGCGGACCATGCGCGGTCTGCTGGGCGACCGCGTGTTCGCCGGCTACACCCTGGCCGGCGGCTTCGCTTTCGCGGTGCTGTTCTCGTACATCTCGGCCTCCCCGTTCGTGGTGCAGGAGATCTACGGGGCCTCGCCGCAGACGTTCAGCCTCCTCTTCGGCCTCAACTCGGTCGGTCTGATCGTCGTCGGCCAGATCAACGGGAAGCTGCTGGTCGGCCGGGTCAGCCTGGACAAGGCGCTGGCCGTCGGACTCGCGGTCATCACGGCCGCCTCGGTGGCCCTGCTGCTGATGTCGACGGGCGTCTTCGGGGAGGTCGGCCTGGTCCCGGTCTCCGCCGGACTGTTCGTGCTGATGTCCGCGATGGGTCTCGTGCTGCCGAACACCAACGCGCAGGCGCTGATGCGGACCCCGTACGCGGCCGGTTCGGCCTCGGCGCTGCTGGGCACCTCCTCCTTCCTGGTCGGGGCCGTCGCCTCGCCGCTGGTGGGCATCGCGGGCGAGGACACGGCGGTACCGATGGCCGTGGTGCAGCTGGCGTGCTCCCTGCTGTCGGTGGGCTGCTTCCTCGGCCTGTGCCGCCCCTGGCAGAACTCCGGGCCGGCTCAGGCCGTCCCCGTCCCGGCGAGCGGGCAGCTCCCCGGGGCGCCGTAAACTTCGCTGGTGAACGCCTCCGCCCCCACCACCCCCGAGACCCTCCGCAGCACGCTCGGCGGGCTGCTCGACGGCCTCCCGCCCAAGCAGGCCGCGGCCGCCGTCGAGCGGCTCATCGCCAGCTACCGGGGACAGACCCCCACCGACGCGCCCGTCCTGCGCGACCGCTCCGACGTGGCGGCGTACGCGGCGTACCGGATGCCGGCCACCTTCGAGGCCGTACGGGCCGCCCTGGACGGCCTCGCGGCCGCGGCGCCCGGCTGGTCGCCGGCCTCCCACGTGGACGTCGGGGGTGGTACGGGCGCGGCGACCTGGGCCGTGGACGCCACCTGGGACGGCCCGCGCGAGACCACGGTGCTGGACTGGGCGGAACCGGCCCTGGCCCTGGGCCGGGAGCTGGCGGACGCCTCCGGCTCGCCCGCGCTGCGCGCGGCGCGGTGGCAGCGGGCGGTCATCGGGACCGGACTGGCGCTTCCCGACGCCGACCTCGTGACGGTCTCGTACGTCCTCGGCGAACTGACCCCGCAGGCCCGCCGGGCGGTCGTCGCCGAGGCGGCCCGCGCCGGCCGGGCCGTGGTACTCGTCGAGCCGGGCACCCCGGAGGGCTACCTGCGTGTCCGCGCCGCCCGCGAGCAGCTGATCGAGGCCGGGCTGCGGGTCGCCGCCCCCTGCCCGCACGACGGGACCTGCCCGATCGAGGTCGGACAGGACTGGTGCCACTTCTCGGCGCGGGTCAGCCGCTCGTCCCTGCACCGGAAGGTCAAGGGCGGGTCCCTGGCGTACGAGGACGAGAAGTTCAGCTACGTGGCCGCGGCCCGCTTCCCGGTGGAGCCGGCCGCCTTCCGGATCACGCGCAGGCCGCAGATCCGCAAGGGGCTCGTCCAGCTGGAGCTCTGCGGCCCGCAGGAGGGGGGCGCCGACGGCGCCGCCGCGCCCGCCTCCTCCCCCGGCGGCCTGACCCGGGCCACCGTGACCAAGCGCCACGGTGACCTCTACAAGGCGGCGCGGGACGCCGACTGGGGCCAGGAGTGGCCGCCGGCTCCGTAACCCCGGCGGAGCGCCGCGCCGCTCGTCGGTCACGGCACTAGGCGCGCCGCTCGGCCGGGCGCAGCTCCTGGGTGCAGCACTTCACGCTGCCGCCGCCCTTGAGCAGCTCCCCCAGGTCCATCGGGATCGGCTCGAAACCGCGGTCCCGCAGGGGAGCCAGCAGCCCGGTGGCCGCCTGCGGGAGGAGCACGTGCCGGCCGTCGGAGACCGCGTTGAGGCCGAGGGCGGCCGCGTCCGCGCTCTCGGCGATCAGCGCGTCCGGGAAGAGCCGGGCCAGGACCGCGCGGCTGCCGGGCGAGAAGGCCGGCGGGTAGTACATGACCTCGTCGCCGTCCAGGACGCTGAGCGCGGTGTCCAGGTGGTAGTACCGCGGGTCCACCAGGTCGAGGCCGATGACGGGGCGGCCGAAGAACTCCTGCGCCTCGTCGTGCGAGAGCGGGCTGGAGCGGAAGCCCCGGCCGGCCAGGATGTAGGTGGCGGTGACGGCGAAGTCGCCCTCGCCCTCGTTGACGTGGGACGGCTCGTGGACGTCCTGGAAGCCGTGGCCGCGGAACCAGTCGAGGTGGATCCCGGCCTCGGGGGCGCGTTCGGGGTGGGCGAACCGGGCGCCGAGCACCCGGCCGTCGACGACCAGGGCCCCGTTCGCCGCGAAGACCATGTCGGGGAGCGCGGGGTCCGGTACGAGGGTCTCGACGGTGTGGCCGAGGGCGCGGTAGCGGTCCCTCAGGTCCTCCCACTGGGCGTGTGCGAGGGGCAGGTCCACCGGTTTCGTGGGATCCATCCACGGATTGATGGAGTACGTGACCTTGAAGTGCGCGGGTGGGCACATCAGGTAGCGCCGGGGTGTGGCGTCTCTGCGCAAAGAAGGCTCCTCACGACTTGCACGGCTCACGACGAGTGCCGGGTGCCGAGTGTGGAAAGAATCGTCTCTCCTCGGAGGAGACCGCGCAGTGAACTGATCGGGTGGTTTACCGGATCGAGAGAAGTCGGCCCGAAGTAGACGTCGCGGAGCAGACGCCGAGGGGCAGACGTCGCGGAGCAGAGGTCGTCGGCGCGGACGCCCCGCGGGAGACGCACCGGAAGCGACCGCAAGGAGACGATACGTCTCGCATTGGTATCTTCGGAGGATGACGAAGACCCCTGACGCCACGCGCCGCAGCGACCGCTCCCGGCGGGCCATCCTCGACGCCGCCCTCGCCCTCGTCGGGGAGGTCGGCTACAACAAGCTGACCATCGAGGCCATCGCGGCCCGCGCCGGAGTCGGCAAGCAGACCATCTACCGCTGGTGGCCCTCGAAGGCGGCCGTCCTCCTCGACGCCTCGCTGGCGCTCGCCGGGGACGCGGAGGCCGACGGCGAATGGAGCGGCTTCCCCGACACCGGGGACCTCGCCGCGGACCTGAAGCTCGTCCTGCGGGCGACCGTGGACGAGTTCAACGACGAGCGGTACGAGGCCCCCGCGCGCGCCCTGACGGCGGCCGGGGCGACCGACGCCGAGCTCGGCGCCCGCTTCACCGAACAGCTGCTGGAGCCTCAGCTCGCCCTGTACGAGCAGCGGCTGCGCACCGCTCGGGAGGCCGGGCAACTGACCGCGGACACGGACCTGCGGCTGACGGTGGAGATGCTGCTGGGCCCGCTGACGTACCGCTGGCTGCTGCGGACGGCGCCGCTCACGCACGCGTACACCGACGCCCTGGTGGACCGGGTGCTGGGCGGGGTGGCCAACGTCACCGCCCGCTGACCGGTCCGCCGCCCGGCCGGCAGGGCCGCCAGGCGCGGTCATATGTGTGGAATGTCAGAGTATGCAAGGCTCTCCCGACCGCCGCGGTGAACCCCCCGGTCTCCGAGAGCGGTCACCCGGGGCGCAGGATGGTGGGAGCATGGTGCGGTCTGCCGGGGCAACGGTGAGGTGAGGGGATGTATGGGGTCTGAGTCCGGCCGCGTCGAACGCGGCGAGCAGAGCAGGATCTCCCAGTGGCTGCGCCGGCGGCAGAAACCCACCGCCGCCGACCCCGGACAGGAGCGCGAGGCGCTCCTCCTGGCCGTCGCGGCCGCCGGTCTGCCGCTCGCCCCCGCCGCCCACCCCAGCGCCTACCGGTGCTCGTGCGACCGGATCGGCTGCCCGACCCCCGCGCGGCACCCGATCTCCTTCGCCTGGCAGACGCAGTCCACCACGGACCGCGCGCAGGTCGAACGGTGGGCGCGCAACCAGCCGCAGGCGAACTTCATCACCGCGACGGGCATGGTCCACGACGTGCTCGACGTCCCGCTCGAAGCCGGTACGGCGGCCCTCGCCCGGCTCCTGCAGGCCGGCATCGACGTCGGCCCCGTCGCCGAGTCCGGCGGCACCGGGGACCAGGCCCGGATGCTGTTCTTCACGGCCACCCGCGGCACTCCCGAGGACGAGGACGAGTGGTGGCCCTGCGAACTGGACTGCCACCCCGAGACCATGGACGAGCACCCGGGCCTGCGCTGGCACTGCCGGGGCAGCTACGTCCTCGTCCCGCCGGCAGCCCTGCCCGGCGACCACGCGGTGACCTGGCTGCGCGGCATGGAACACCCCCTCCCGGACCCCCTCACCCTGCTGGAAACCCTCACGGACGCCTGCGCCCGCTACGCGGGAACCTCGGCCCAAACCCCCGCAACAGTCGCCTGGCCCCTGGGCCGCTGACCCCTTCCGCCCGCACCCCGGCACCCCAGCCCCGCCGGCGCTTGAGGC
>NZ_JBHXRU010000130.1:0-14328 GCF_042716255.1 Streptomyces sp. NPDC058662
GCCAAGGCGGGCGGCGGCGGTGCCCGGGGCGCGGCCGACGCCAACCGCGGCGGTGCCCGCGGTGACGCGGCGCGCGGCGGCGCCAAGGGCGGCCCCCGTACCCCCCGCACCCCCGGCATCGGCGGAGCGGGCGGCCCGCGCCGCGGCCCCGGCAGCCGCAGCGGCCAGTCCCGTCCGCGCGAGCTGGAGGCGCGGATCGAGGAGCGCGTGCGCGACCGGTACGCCGACAAGCCCGTGATCAAGACGCCGAAGACCTTCCCCGGCGCGGAGGAGGAGGGTGAGCGCCTGCAGAAGGTGCTCGCCCGTGCCGGCATGGGTTCGCGCCGCGCCTGCGAGGAGCTCATCGAGCAGGCCCGCGTCGAGGTCAACGGCGAGATCGTGCTGGAGCAGGGCAAGCGCGTCCTGCCGAAGGACGAGATCAAGGTGGACGGCCTGACCGTCGCCACCCAGTCGTACCTGTTCTTCGCGCTGAACAAGCCCGCCGGTGTCGTCTCCACCATGGAGGACCCCGACGGCCGCCAGTGCCTGGGCGACTACGTCACCAACCGTGAGACGCGGCTCTTCCACGTCGGTCGGCTCGACACCGAGACCGAGGGCATCATCCTGCTCACCAACCACGGTGAACTGGCCCACCGCCTCACGCACCCCAAGTACGGCGTGAAGAAGACCTACGTCGCCGCGATCACCGGCCCGCTGCCGCGCGAGATCGGCAAGCGCCTCAAGGACGGCATCGAGCTGGAGGACGGCTACGCCCGCGCCGACCACTTCCGCGTCGTCGACCAGGTCGGCAAGAACTACCTGGTCGAGGTGACCCTGCACGAGGGCCGCAAGCACATCGTGCGCCGCATGATGGCGGAGGCCGGCTTCCCCGTCGAGAAGCTCGTACGGACCTCCTTCGGCCCTATCGAGCTCGGTGACCAGAAGTCCGGCTGGCTGCGCCGCCTGACCAACACCGAGGTCGGCATGCTGATGCGCGAGGTCGGCCTGTAGGACCGCGGTCGGCCCTGCCGGCCCGGCGCCCCGCAGCACGGAAGCGGCGAGAAGCCCGCACTGCCCCACGGCAGTGCGGGCTTCTCGCTTGTCCGGAAGCCCCTTCCCTGTTTATAGTCACCTTGACTATTAAAGGGAGGGGGGCCCGGCATGAACTGGACCCTGAGCTGGACCGAGGTCCTCGGATTCGCCACCGGCGCCCTGTGCGTCTGGCTGGTCGCCCGGCAGCACATCGCGAACTGGCCCGTCGGCATCGCCAACAACGTCTTCTTCATCGTGCTGTTCACCCAGGCCGGCCTCTACGCCGACGCCGGGCTGCAGATCGTCTTCATCGCCCTCGCCGCGTACGGCTGGTGGTCCTGGACCCACGGGGGTGGACCAGGAGCCGCCGCGAGCCTGCCGGTGCGCCGTACCACGCGCGCCGAATGGCTCCTGCTGGCCGCGGCGGGGGCGGTGGCGGTCCTCGCGCTCACCCTGCTGCTGGACCGGGCCACCGACTCGACCGTCCCCTTCTGGGACGCGCTGACCACCGGGCTCTCGCTGGCGGCCACCTACGGCCAGTGCCGCAAACTCGTCGAGTCCTGGTGGCTGTGGATCGCCGCCGACCTCGTCTACATCCCGCTCTACGCCTCCAAGGGGCTGTACCTGACCGCGGTCCTGTACGTCGGCTTCCTCGCGCTGTGCGTGCTCGGGCTGATCGGCTGGCGCCGGTCGCTGCCGGCGCCGGACGCCCGCACCCCCGCGGGGGCCGCGGCATGAGCGGCGGCGAGCGCTTCGGCCACGGGCTGGTCCTGGGCAAGTTCTACCCGCCGCACGCCGGCCACCACCACCTGGTGCGCACCGCCCGCGACCAGTGCGAGCGGCTCACCGTGCTGGTGTGCGCCGCCTCCGTGGAATCGGTCCCGCTCGCCGACCGCGTCGCGTGGATGCGCGAGGCCCACCCGGACGCCGAGGTCGTCGGCGCGGTGGACGACATCCCCGTCGACCTGCGCGACCCGGCGGTCTGGGAGGCGCACATGGACATCTTCCGCAGCGCCGTCCCCGGGCGGGTGGACGCCGTCTTCACCTCGGAGGAGTACGGCGGCGAGCTCGCCCGCCGGTTCGGCGCGCGGGAGGTGTGCGTGGATCCCGCGCGGACGCTGTTCCCCGTATCCGGGACGGCCGTACGGGCGGATCCGGCGGGCTGCTGGGACCACCTGGGGCCCGCCGTACGGGCCTCCCTGGTACGGCGGGTCGTCGTCCTGGGCGCCGAGTCCACCGGGACGACCACGCTCTCCCGGGCCCTCGCGGCGCACTACCGGCGCCGCGGCGGGGTGTGGGCGCGCACGGGGTGGGTCGCCGAGTACGGCCGCGAGTACAGCGAGCAGAAGCTCGCGGCCGCCCGGGCCGCGGATCCCGCGGCGTCCTGGGAGGACGTGTCCTTCGCCTCCCCGGAGTTCCCCGTGATCGCGCGGCGGCAGGACGCGGCCGAGGAACGGGAGGCCCGGCTGTCCTCGCCGGTGCTCTTCTGCGACACCGACTCCTTCGCGACCGGCATCTGGCACGAGCGGTACACGGGCGGCCGCAGCGCGGAGGTCGAGTCCATCGCCGCGCGGACGCACCGGGACCTGTACCTGCTGACCGACCACGCCGACGTGCCCTTCGAGGACGACGGACTGCGCGACGGGCCGCACCTGAGGCCCTGGATGACCGGCCGGTTCCGCGAGGAGCTCACGCGCACCGGCAGACGCTTCCTGGACATACGGGGCGACCGCGACACACGGTTGGCGACAGCCGTGGCGGCCGTCGACGAACTCCTCGCCGAAGGCTGGCACTTCGCCGCGCCCCTGCCGGAGAAGCGGTGAGCGGCGCGCTGCCGGCGGGCTACGACCCGTACGCCTTCGAGCCCTTCGCGGTGACCGTCGACCTGGCGGTGTTCACCGTACGGGCCGGGCAGCTGCACGTGCTGCTGATCCGGCGCGGCCAGGAGCCGTACGCCGGCGCCTGGGCGCTGCCGGGCGGCTTCGTACTGCCCCGCGAGTCGGCGGAGACGGCCGCCCGCCGGGAGCTGGCGGAGGAGACCGGGCTGGCCCCGGACGTCGTCGCCGCCCTGCACCTGGAACAGCTGCGCACCTACAGCGAACCGGACCGGGACCCCCGGATGCGGGTCGTCTCGGTTGCCTTCACGGCGCTGGTCCCCGACATGCCGGAACCGGCGGCGGAGGGAGGCGGCGACGCGGCGCAGGCCCGCTGGGTCCCGGTGGGCGAGGCGGCCGGCGCTTCGGCCGCCCTCGCCTTCGACCACGCCGCCGTCCTGGCCGACGCCCGGGAACGCGTGGGCTCGAAGCTGGAGTACACCTGCCTGGCCACCGCCTTCTGCCCCCCCGAATTCACCCTCGGCGAGCTGCGGGCCGTCTACGAGACGGTCTGGGGCACCGCCCTGGACCGCCCCAACTTCCGGCGCAAGGTCCTGGCCACCCCCGGCTTCGTCGAGGCCGTGCCCGGAGGCGCGCGACTGACCGGCGGCCGCGGCAAGCCGGCCGCGCTGTACCGACCGGGACCGGCGACGGCCCTGCACCCGCCCCTGCTCCGCCCCACGGAAGGTCCTGGACGATGACGATGACCACGACGCAGCAGCCGGCGCCCCCGAAGCGGTCCAAGCGGGCCGCGACCGGAGCCATGGTCGGCCTGGCCCTGGGCGACGCCCTCGGCTTCCCGACGGAGTTCAACGACGTGCCCTCGATCCTGGCGAAGACCGGGCCGTGGCGCGAGATGGGGCTCCCCCGGCCGGCGATCGTCACGGACGACACGCAGATGACGCTGGCCCTGGCGCGCGGCATCCGGACGGCTGGCGACCGCGGCCGGATCGGGCCGCTGCGGCTGGCCCGGCCGGTGCGGGAGGAGTACGTCGACTGGTACCACTCCCCGGAGAACAACCGCGCCCCCGGCCGCACCTGCATGACGGCCTGCCGGCTGCTGGACGAGCCGGAGCGGGACTGGCGGGACGCGAGCCAGCTGGGCTCCAAGGGCTGCGGCGCGAACATGCGGGTGGTCCCGGTGGGGCTGGTGCCCGGCTGGAGCGAGGAGGAGCGGGCGGGCGCCGCCCAGCTCCAGTCGGCGCTCACCCACGGCCACCCGACGGCCCTCGCCGCCTCCGACCTGACCGCACGGGCGGTGCACCTGCTGGCGGCGGGCACCGAGGTGACGGGCCTGGTGGGGCGGCTGCGCTCGTACGCGCTGGAGAACCGCGGCCGCTACCACGAGCGCTGGCTCGGCGACCTCTGGACGCGGACCGCCTCGGACACCTCGGCCGAGTCCTTCATCGCGCGGGGCTGGGACGACTGCCTGGCGGTCCTGGACCGGCTGGCGGCCGCGCTGCGCGACCCGTCCCCCGAGACCGACCCCTGCCTGACCACGGGTGACGGCTGGATCGCGGAGGAGGCCCTGGCCACGGCACTGCAGTGCTTCCTCCTCTTCCCGCAGGAACCCCTGCTCGCGCTGCGGCGGGCGGCCTGCACGGCGGGCGATTCCGACTCGATCGCCTGCCTCGCGGGCGCCTTCGCTGGTGCCCACCTCGGAGCGGCCGCCTGGCCCCGCGACTGGGAGGACCGCATCGAGTACCGCGACGAACTCCTGTCCTTCGGCGCCCTCTGGGACGCGTGACCCGTCCGCACGCCCCGGGCCGGACCCGGCCCGCACGGCACGCGGCGGCTCGACCGGCCGCTACCGCGCCGACGCCCGGCGCGTGCGCAGGAGGAAGTCCGCCACGCGGGCGTGGTCCGGTTCGGCCGGGAGAGGGGTGGCGGTGAGGGCCGCCTCGGTCTCCGCCACGAGGCGGTTCATCCAGGCGTCGGCCTCGTCCCAGGTGTACTCGCCGCGCCGGACCGCCAGGAGGCGTTCGCGGTGCGGGCCCGCGTCGACGGCCAGCCGGCCCGTGCGCAGCAGGTCGCGGCAGGAGATGAGCAGCCGCAGCAGGTGCATGGCGTGCTTCCAGCGCGGGGCGCCGTGGACGCGGACGTCCGCGAGCAGCTTGCCGCGCTGGGAGAACGCGTACCGCGAGAAGCTGACGTGGGCCCGGCGGGAGAGGAAGGACCCGCGCAGGTCCAGCAGTTCCTCGCCCACCGGGGTGGTCTCCTCGACCAGCGGGGAGTGCAGGCACTCCAGGATGTTCGGATTGGCGCGCAGGGCGAGCTCGCAGAAGCGCTCCAGTTCCCAGGAGAACTGCTCGTCCAAGGGGCCCTCCACATGCGTGGGGGGCTTCTCGAAGCGCCAGAACAGCGGCGTCGGGGCGAGGTAGACACCGCGCAGGTCGGTGTCGCTCGCCTCCGTGGCCAGCCCGAACGCCCGGGAGCCCATCACGCACCGGTAGACCGTGTGGTCCCGCACCAGCGTCAGATCGTCCATCCGGGGAGCGTAGGCGCGGGGGCGGTCCTCAGGCGAGCGAGATTGTGCCGTCCGTGACCTTGATCTTCTTCTCGGCCAGCGCCCGCGTGGCCGGGCCCTTCTCCACCGCGCCGTCCGTGTCCTTGAACTTGCTGCCGTGGCAGGGGCAGTCGATGCTGCCGTTCTCCACCTTGTTCACGAGGCAGCCGGTGTGGGTGCAGACCGCCGAGAAGCAGCGGTAGTTCCCGGCCGTGGGCTGGGTGATCACCAGCTTCTCCTCCTTGAGGACGGTCCCGCCGCCCACCGGTACGTCCGCCGCCTTGGCCAGGGCCTTCACCGGCGCCGCGGTGGCGGCCGTGGGGGAGGGCGGCGAGGAGGACGAGGCGGCGCTGCCCGCCTCGCTCTCGGGCTTCGCGCCGTCACCGCCCCCGCAGGCGGTGAGCGCACCGCCCGCGAGGGCGGCCGCGCCCGCCGTGAGTACCGTGCGCCGGGCGGTGCGGATGGAGTCGTTCATGACTTTCTCCTCTGGCTGTGTGGCGGTCCGGCCGTGCGGCCGGACGGGCGTGCAGCATCCTGGCCCGCGGCGGGCTCCGGGTGAAGCCTGCCGCGCCGGGTTCAGGGGACCGGCTGCCAGGGGGTCAGTGCTGCGGGGCCGCCGGATGACCCGCGTACCACCTGCCACACGCGGATCACGGCGTCCCGGTTCAACGGACCGAGGACATGGGGGTAGCGGTCCCCGGAGGCACCCTCCCGGCGGACGTCCGGGAGCAGGGCGGCCTCGTCGAGTTCCACCGCCAGCAGAGTCCCCCGTACGTCGCGGTAGCGCGCGTCGGCGATCGCCAGCGCGGTCGCCCGGTCCGCCGAGCAGTGCACGAAGCCCTCGGCCGCGAGGGAGGGCGGGGCGTAGGGGGCGTCCGGGTCCGCGGTCCAGTCGGTGAGCGGCACGAGATGGAAGATCATGCCCATGGTTGTACCCCGGCCGCCGGGCGCGGGGGTGCGCCACCTGGCGCAGCGCCCCGGCCCGGGTGGCATCGGCGCGCGCCCACTACCCTGGCCGGACGAGCCCCGCCGCCCTGCCGTACGCAACCCTGGAGCGCCCCGTGAGAACCGCCGTCGTCATCGGAACCGGACTGATCGGCACCTCCGCGGCCCTCGCCCTGTCCGCCCGGGGGATCACGGTCCACCTCGTCGACCACGACCCGGCCCAGGCCCGTACCGCGGCGGCCCTCGGCGCCGGCACGGACGAGCCGGCGGACGGCCGGGTCGACCTCGCGATCATCGCCGTACCACCGGCGCACGTCGCGGCGACCCTGGCCGACGCCGTCGGGCGCGGGGCGGCCCGGGCGTACGTGGACGTGGCCAGCGTCAAGGGCGGCCCGCGCCGGGAGCTGACGGCGCTCGGCGTCGACCTCACGGCGTACATCGGCACGCACCCGATGGCCGGCAAGGAGCGCTCGGGCCCGCTGGCGGCCACCGCGGACCTCTTCGAGGGCCGCCCGTGGGTGCTGACCCCGACCCGCGACACCGAGCACGAGGTGCTGAACCTCGCCCTGGAGCTGGTGGCGCTGTGCCGGGCGGTACCGGTCGTGATGGACGCGGACGCCCACGACCGGGCGGTGGCGCTCGTCTCGCACACCCCGCAGCTGGTGTCGAGCATGGTCGCCGCACGGCTGGAGGAGGCCGACGAGACGGCGGTACGCCTGTGCGGGCAGGGGATCCGGGACGTCACGCGGATCGCGGCCTCCGACCCCCGGATGTGGGTGGAGATCCTCTCCGCGAACCCGGGCCCGGTGGCCGACGTCCTGGCCGGCATCGCGGCCGACCTGGAGGAGACCGTGGAGGCCCTCCGCGGCCTGCAGTCGGCCGACGTGGAGAAGCGGCGCGGCGGCGCCGCGGGCATCGAGGACGTGCTGCGGCGCGGGAATGCCGGACGGGTCCGGGTACCGGGCAAGCACGGCGCGGCGCCCACGCTCTACGAGACGGTGGCCGTGCTCATCAGCGACCAGCCGGGCGAGCTCGCGCGGATCTTCGCCGACGCGGGACGGGCCGGGGTCAACATCGAGGACGTGCGGATCGAGCACGCCACGGGGCAGCAGGCCGGCCTCGTGCAGCTGATGGTCGAGCCGCGGGCGGTGGCCGCGCTGACGGCCGAGCTGCGCGAGCGCGGCTGGGCGCTGCGCCAGCAGTAGCTCCGCGCGGGACGCGGGCGGGGCCGAGGGGTTCCGGGGGCCGGTAACCTTGGAGAGGGGCGCTTTGGCGCGCCCGCACACGTACGCGCAACCAGGAAGGTGCCCGCACCGTGGAAACCGCAGCTCCGTCCGCCGTGATCGTCGCCATCGACGGTCCCTCCGGCACGGGCAAGTCCAGCACCTCCAAGGCCGTGGCCGCCAAGCTCGGGCTGCGCTACCTGGACACCGGTGCCCAGTACCGGGCCATCACCTGGTGGATGATCACCAACGGCGTCGACACCGACGACCCGCACGCCGTCGCGGTCGCCGCGGGCAAGCCCACCCTGGTCTCGGGCACCGACCCGGCCGCTCCCACGATCACCGTGGACGGTCAGGACGCGGCCGGCCCGATCCGTACCCAGGAGGTCACCTCGAAGGTCAGCGCCGTCAGCGCCGTGCCCGAGGTGCGCACCCTGATCACCGAACTCCAGCGCGCCATCGCCGCCGAAGCGGCCGAGGCCGCCGCCGGGATCGTCGTCGAGGGCAGGGACATCGGCACCACCGTCCTGCCCGACGCCGACCTCAAGATCTTCCTCACCGCTTCCGCCGAGGCGCGCGCCGCCCGCCGCAGCGGTGAGCTCCGCGGCAAGGACGCCGCCGACCTCGCGGCCACCAAGGACGCGCTGATCAAGCGGGACGCGGCGGACTCCGGCCGCAAGACCTCCCCGCTGGCCAAGGCCGCCGACGCCGTCGAGGTCGACACCACCGAGCTCACCCTCGACCAGGTGATCGAGTGCGTCGTGACCCTCGTCGAGGAGCGCCGCGGCGCCGCCGGTGACACCGGGAAGCGGGCGGGCGGCCAGTGACCGAAGGCCCCTCCCGCAAGGGTGCGGCGGTCGGCAGGCGCATCGGCATCGGGCTCATGTACGGGCTCTGGAAGCCGCGCGTCCTGGGCGCCTGGAGGGTGCCCGCCTCGGGCCCCGTCATCCTCGCCGTGAACCACTCGCACAACATCGACGGCCCCATGGTCATGGGCACCGCGCCGCGACCGCTGCACTTCCTGATCAAGAAGGAGGCGTACGTCGGTCCGCTCGGACCCTTCCTCGAAGGGATCGGGCAGGTCAAGGTTGACCGGAGCGGCACCGACCGGACCGCGATAGGCCGCGCCCTCGGCGTGCTCGACAATGGAGGGGCCCTGGGAATCTTTCCCGAGGGCAGCCGGGGTGCGGGAGACTTCGCCTCGCTGCGCGCGGGCCTCGCCTACTTCGCGGTCCGCAGCGGCGCCCCCATCGTGCCCGTCGCCGTCCTGGGCAGCACCGACAGCCGGGGACGGCTCGTCAAGGGGCTGCCCGCGCTCAAGAGCCGGGTCGACGTCGTGTTCGGCTCGGCCTTCGACGCGGGGGACGGCACCGGCCGCCGCACCCGCGGGGCGCTGGACCAGGCCACCGTACGCATCCAGGACCGGCTGACCGCCCACCTGGCCGACGCCAAGCGCCTCACCGGGCGCTGAGCGAGACTTGACCTAGTAGTGGAACCGCGCTGCGCGGGCACCACCGATCACCACGAACGACGAGGAACGGACTTCATGAACGACCAGCACGACCACGGAGCACTTGGCGACGCCGAGTACGCGGAGTTCATGGAGCTCGCCGCGGAGGAAGGCTTCGACATCGAGGATGTCGAAGGCGCGATCGACGCGGCCTCGGGAGCCCCTCTCCCCGTCCTCGCCGTCGTCGGCCGGCCCAATGTCGGCAAGTCGACCCTGGTGAACCGCATCATCGGCCGCCGCGAGGCCGTCGTCGAGGACAAGCCCGGCGTCACCCGCGACCGCGTCTCCTACGAGGCCGAGTGGGCCGGCCGCCGGTTCAAGGTCGTCGACACCGGCGGCTGGGAGCAGGACGTCCTGGGCCTCGACGCCTCCGTGGCCGCCCAGGCCGAGTACGCGATCGAGACCGCCGACGCGGTCGTCTTCGTCGTGGACGCCAAGGTCGGCGCCACCGACACCGACGAGGCCGTCGTGAAGCTGCTGCGCAAGGCGGGCAAGCCCGTCGTCCTGTGCGCGAACAAGGTCGACGGCCAGAGCGGCGAGTCCGACGCTGCCGCCCTGTGGTCCCTGGGCCTCGGCATGCCGCACCCGGTCTCCTCGCTGCACGGCCGCGGCACGGGCGACATGCTCGACGCCGTCCTGGAAGCCCTCCCGGAGGCGCCGCCGCAGACCTTCGGCGCGGGCGCGCTGGGCGGCCCGCGCCGGATCGCGCTCATCGGGCGCCCGAACGTCGGCAAGTCCTCGCTGCTGAACAAGGTGGCCAAGGAGGAGCGGGTCGTCGTCAACGAGATGGCCGGCACCACCCGCGACCCGGTCGACGAGCTGATCGAGCTCGGCGGCGTCACCTGGAAGTTCGTCGACACCGCCGGTATCCGCAAGAAGGTCCACCTCCAGACGGGTTCGGACTACTACGCCTCGCTGCGTACGGCCGCGGCCGTCGAGAAGGCGGAGGTCGCGGTCATCCTGATCGACACGACCGAGAACATCAGCGTCCAGGACCAGCGCATCATCACCATGGCCGTCGAGGCGGGCCGCGCGATCGTGATCGCCTACAACAAGTGGGACGAGCTCGACGAGGAGCGCCGCTACTACCTTGAGCGCGAGATCGAGACCGAGATGCAGCAGGTCGCCTGGGCGCCCCGGGTGAACGTCTCGGCGCTCACCGGCCGCCACATGGAGAAGCTGGTCCCGGCCATCGAGACCGCCCTCGCGGGCTGGGAGACGCGCGTCCCCACCGGCCGGCTGAACGCCTTCCTCGGTGAGGTCGTCGCCGCCCACCCGCACCCGATCCGCGGCGGCAAGCAGCCCCGCATCCTGTTCGGTACCCAGGCGGGCAGCAAGCCGCCGCGGTTCGTGCTCTTCGCCTCGGGCTTCCTGGAGCACGGCTACCGGCGCTTCATCGAGCGCCGGCTGCGCGAGGAGTTCGGCTTCGCGGGCACCCCGATCCACATCTCGGTGCGGGTGCGCGAGAAGCGCGGTGCCCAGCACAAGAAGAAGTAGCGTCGCCGGGGAACCGGAGCGCCGGGGTCAGTAGCCCCGGCGCGGAGCGGGCGGCAGGGCCGCCGGGATGTGTGTCATCCCGGTCTGGTGCTGCCGCCCGTCGGCGTAGGGGGAGCCGCCCGCGTACGAGTAGGCCGGCACCGGCTGGGGGGCGTACGAGGACTGCCGGCCGTCCGTCTGCTGCCAGGTGGGGGCGTCCCAGCCGCTGCCGCTGCCGCTGCCGGCGCCGTACGGGCCGCCGTACGAGAAGGCCGTGAAGCCGAGGTCCTCCTCGCCCGTGCGGTCGCCCGGCAGGGCCCGGAAGGAGCGCAGGTACTCCGAGTACAGGCTGTCGTAGATGGGGGTGTGCGAGACGGCCGGAGCGCTGTCCCGGTCCCGGCAGGGGCGCATCGGGGGGACGGCACTCGGATAGGACGGGGCGCGGGAGGAGTCGTATGGATGCACGTAACAGCCAACGAAACCGGCGCCCTGCGGATGCGGGCCGACGGGGAGAAAACGCAGATCGCCGGGGGTGCGCGAGACATACGGCGCACCCCCGGCGCATGCCACCCGGCCCCCTCGGCAGGGGGCTGGCGGCCGTCCGGTGGAGGGTGGGGGCGGAGCGCCCCCGGGGGCGTCAGGCGCCCGGCGTACCGGCCAGCGGCATCGAGGCGGCCACCAGCTTCCCCGCCGCGGCCGCCTTGTCCAGGGCGTCGCGGAGCAGGTCCTCGCGGGGCTGGAGGCCGATGGAGCCGACCGGGGCGGCGTAGATCAGCACGCGCTGCGTCTTGTTGACGGCCGCGCGCCATCCGTCGGTCACCGACAGCGCCTGGTGCGCCTGCCACCAGGCGACGGGCGCGCCGCCCTCGGCGCCCGGCTGGAGGACGGCGTGCAGCTGCCCGCCGGCGAGCAGGACCGACCAGCCGGACAGCGGGGAGGGGAGCTCGGCGGTGTCCGTGACGGGGATGAAGCCCTGCTCGATGAGGAGGGGGAGGAAGTCGTCGCCGGGGCCGTCGCTGCCGGGGCGCGCGATCGGGGCGGTCGGCTCGACGACCAGAGCGGGGTGGAGCTCGCCGCCGATCAGGACCAGTCCGCTGGTGATGCCGAGGACGGCCTGGCCGCCGGGCACGTTCTGCGGGGCGCCGGAGCCGCCGCCCTGGGCCGGGCTGTCGCCGGTGATGCTGCGGACGGCGCCCTGGAGCTGCTCCTCGGAGACGGAGACGACCTGGGAGGGGATGCAGGCGGCGTGGGCGAACGCGAGGACGGCGGTCTCCTCGCCGACGAACAGCACCGTGCTGGTCCGGTCGTTCTCGGGGTCTCCCGGGGTGCGGCAGGAGGTGCAGTCGTAACTGCGCGGCGCGTCCTCGCCGATCAGCAGCCTGTCGGCTTCCTCGTCGCCGATCTCGTTGCGTACCTCATCACTGACGTCGAGCATGCGCGGCACGGAGTGGCTCCTCGGCATAGGTGCGGGGCCGGGCGGCTCCCGGCTCGCCGGGCTCAACGCGGGAGCGGCGGCCGGGGTCACGCCATCCGAGGGAACGGAATCGAACCTGGCCCCCGGAGGAGTGAACCGTCCGACCGCAGCTTCGCTTTCCCGGCAACTCTTCACCGCTTGTGCGCAGTTGTTGGCCGCCGATGGCCGTCTGGACGGGGTGCCCGGGACCGGGCGGCCGGGTGGGCCGACCGGGTGGGCCCCGGGGGCCCGCCGCGTGGCGGCGCGGGCGCCGGGACGGGCCTGCGTAGCGTGACGCGATGGCCACCCCCAGGATTCCGCGCGTCGGCGCGGCCGCTGCCGCCGCCGCGCTGGTCCTCCTGCTCCCGTTCGCCGGGGCGACGGCCGCCGCCCCGCCGCCGCCCGCGCCGGGGCCGGCCGGCGCCGCGCACCCGGGTTCGCCGGGCGTGGTCGGGGACGGGCCGGGGGACTGCGGGCCGGGCGGGGAGTGGCCGTGGGACTGCGTGGCCGACTGCGAGAGCGGCGGACGGTGGGCGGTCAACACCGGGAACGGCTTCTACGGGGGGCTGCAGTTCGGGCAGCCGACGTGGGAGGAGTACGGCGGGACGGCGTTCGCGGCGCGGGCCGACCTGGCGAGCCGGGAGCAGCAGATCCGGGTGGCCGAGGCGGTGTTGGGCGCCCAGGGCTGGGAGGCCTGGCCGGCCTGCTCGAAGCGGTACGGGCTCGCCGGGCGGATGCACGCCGTGCGGCCCGGCGAGACGCTGGTCTCGATCGCGCGCACGCACCGGGTGCGGGGCGGATGGCGGGCGCTGTACGAGGCGAACCGGGACCTGGTCGGGCCGCGGCCGCAGTTGATCCGCGTGGGGATGATGCTGGTCCTCCCGCCCGCGGAATCCTCCGCACCGGCGCCGACGGCGCCGCCGGCGCCCGCGGCGCCGCCCGCACCGGTGCCGGCCCCCGCACCGGCGTCGACCCCGATGCCGTCCTCGGCGCCGCCTCCGGGAACGCCCGGGGCCGTGCCCGCGCCCGCCGCCGCGCCGCCCGGCTGACCGGAGCCGGCCGCGCCGCTGGCAGACTCGGGGCATGCTCGATACCTCCGCACGGCTGCTGCGCCTGCTGTCGCTGCTGCAGGCCCACCGCGAGTGGACCGGCGCCGGTCTGGCCGAACGCCTCGGCGTGACCCCGCGCACGGTCCGGCGGGACGTGGACCGGCTGCGGGAGCTGGGCTACCCGGTGAACGCCAGTCCCGGTACCGGCGGCGGGTACCAGCTGGGGGCGGGCGCCGAACTGCCGCCGTTGCTGCTGGACGACGACGAGGCCGTCGCCGTGGCCGTCGGGCTGCGGACCGCCGCCGGCAACGGCGTCGAGGGGATCGGGGAGGCCTCCGTACGGGCTCTGGCGAAGCTGGAGCAGGTGCTGCCGTCGCGGCTGCGCCACCGGGTCTCGGCGCTCAACGAGTTCACCGTGCCGATGCTGCGCGGGCCGCAGGACTCCTCCGCGGATCCCTCGGTGCTGACGGAGCTCGCCGGGGTCTGCCGGGACGCCGAGCGGCTGCGCTTCGCCTACCGGGACCACACCGGCAGCGTCACCCGCCGCACCGTCGAGCCGCACCGGCTGGTGTGCACCGAGCGCCGCTGGTACCTGGTCGCGTGGGACCTGGACCGGGAGGACTGGCGGACCTTCCGCGTCGACCGGGTCGAGCCCAGAGCGCCGCACGGCCCGCGCTTCACGCCGCGTCCGCCGCCGGCCGAGGACCTCGCCGCGTATGTCTCGCAGGGGGTGTCCCAGCGCGCGTACGCGGCCCGTGCGGTGCTGCGGCTGAAGGTGCCGGCGCGGGACGCCGCGCAGATCGTCGGGCCGAGCGACGGAGTCCTGGAACCGGTCGACGAGGAGAGCTGTCTGCTGCGGACCGGAGCGGTGAGCCTGGACGTGCTCGTGATTCACCTCATGATGCTCGGGTGCGAGTTCGAGGTGGTGGAACCACCGGAGCTGACGGATCGGATCAGGCGGGCACGGGATCTCCTGGGCCGGGCCGTCGAGTCCGTCGCGGTGAAGGAAATGTGAGGGACCGAAGGGGGAATCGGATGGTCTGTTCGGTCCGGTCGATGGTTATCGGCGCCGGTAATTCCCCCGGTTCTCGGGGGAATTCCGCTCCCTTTTCCCGGCGGGCGTGTCGCGGTGCGGGGGCGGCGGATAAACAATGTGCGGTTGTCGATATTCTGTGACACAAGCGTGACCCGGGACGGACGAACGTCCGGGCGCGGCGCTGACGAACGACGGAGGCGGGGGGGGGGGGGGGGGCGGGCCGCCGGGGGGGGGGGGGGGGGGGG
>NZ_JBHXRU010000131.1:0-14318 GCF_042716255.1 Streptomyces sp. NPDC058662
GGGCGGGACGGCGGGCGGCCGGCGGCGGGGGCCGGGCGCGGGGGCGCGTGCCCCCGCGTCAGAACAGCGGCTGGGGGAGGACGCCCTCCAGGGCGAGGAGCAGGCGCTTGGTCTCCAGCCCGCCGCCGAACCCGCCGATGCCGCCGTCGTTCTCGACCACCCGGTGGCAGGCCACCACCAGCGGCAGCGGATTCGACCCCATCGCGTTGCCCACGGCCTGCGCCCCGCCGGGCCGGCCGACGCGCGCGGCCAGGTCCCCGTACCCGATGACCGCCCCGTACGGCACGGAGCGGTCCAGCTCCAGCAGCACCTGCCGGTTGAAGCCGGCGCTCAGGCGCCAGTCCAGCGGCAGCTCGAAGCGCCGCAGCGAGCCGTCGAAGTACGCCGCGATCTGGCGTATCGGCTCGGCGAGCAGCACTTCTGCGCCCGGCGGGGGCCGCAGGGCGTCGGCGCCGAGCCGGGAGACGAGCCGGCCGATCAGCGCGTCGACGCGGTCCGGCCCGGCATGGAACTCGATCCGGACCAGGCCCTCCGGGGTCGCGGCCAGGAGCAGGGGACCGACGCCGCTGGGGACGACGGTCCATTCGAGGCGCGGCCCGCGGGGCCGCTCGGTGCTGTCCACCCGTCCACGGTACGGGGCGGGACCGACGGCGCGGGCCCCGTACCGGCGTCATGGACCAGTACCGGTCACACCGGCGGGACGGCGGCGCGGGACGCCTCGCGCCCGGGTCAGAACCCGCCCACGGCCTCGCGGACCACGTCCGGCGCGTTGGTGATGATCCCGTCCACCCCCATGTCCCGGACCTTCCGGGCCGTGGCCGCGTCGTCCACGATCCAGGTGTCCACTCCCATCGCCTTGCCGTGGGCGCCGCGCAGCTCGTGCACGGCCGCGACCCATTCGGCCGAGATCGTGGTGTGCCACGGGTTGATCCGGTCGGTGAACTCCGCGTACTTCGGCAGGTCCGCCACCGCCGGGGTGCCCAGGAACGCCGTGACGAGGTCCGGGCGCAGCCGGTGCACGAGGCGCACGCAGTCGGTGCTGAAGCTCTGCACCACCAGACGCCCCGCCACGTACCGCTCGTCGAGCCATCCGGCCTCACCGAGCACCTTGAGGGTCTGCTCCTCGATACCGGGGTAGAGCTCGGGCTTCTTGATCTCCAGCAGCAGCCGCTGCTGGTTGCGCCGCACCCGGTCGAGGTACTCCCGCAGCGTCGGTACGAAGGCTCCCGCGTACTCCTCCCCGAACCAGGTGCCCGCGTCCAGACGGGCGATCTCCGCCGCGGTGAAGTCCCTGACCCGCCAGGGCTTGCGGTCCGGGAACACCTGCTCGACGTCGGTGGTCCGGGCCAGGGTGTCGTCGTGGATCACCACCAGCTCGCCGTCCTTCGTGCGCTGCACGTCGTTCTCGACCCACGCGAAGCCGAGCCGCACCGCCAGGTCGACCGCTTCGAGGGTGTTCTCCGGCGCGTACGCCGAGGCGCCGCGGTGGGCGTAGACGACGGGCCCCGCGAGCGGGCCGCCGTCCCCGGCGGCTGCCCGGGGGGCGGAGGGGCGGGCCGGGGAGGCGGCGGAGGCGACTGTCCCGCCGAGCACGGTGAGGGTGAAGCCCAGGAACGCGGCGGCTGCCGCGGCGGCGGGTCGGACGACGTACATGTGCGTTCTCCTCGGGTCGTGAACCCTGGTCCCCGTCCCGAACGGACGCGGCGCGGCAGACGTTGCGGCGGTGCACTTCACGGCGATCTGTGTCAGGCGATCATGGGGTTGAAGATCACAAGGGCGCCACCGAACTACGACAAACGGACCACGCGGCCGCGACCGCGCCGCGCCGGGCGCGCCGCCGCCCCCGCGCTTTCACCCGGCCTTCGCCCCGTCGCCGCCCCGTCGCCGCCCGGGCGCCGGCGGCCACGGTGCGGTGCGCGCCCGTCACCGCCCGGAGCGGACGCGCGGGCGGAGCGGCGTGTGTGTCAGTGGGGGGTCGTACGGTTGACCCATGCGGCCCGTATCGAAGATCGAACGCACGGTGGCGCCTTTCGAGGTCGTCAGCCCGTACCAGCCCAGCGGTGACCAGCCGGCGGCCATCGCCGAGCTGGAGAAGCGCATCCGCGCGGGGGAGAAGGACGTCGTCCTGCTGGGCGCGACCGGCACCGGAAAGTCGGCGACCACGGCCTGGATGATCGAGAAGCTCCAGCGCCCGACCCTGGTGATGGCTCCGAACAAGACGCTGGCCGCCCAGCTGGCGAACGAGTTCCGCGAGCTCCTGCCGAACAACGCCGTCGAGTACTTCGTCTCGTACTACGACTACTACCAGCCCGAGGCGTACGTACCGCAGTCGGACACGTACATCGAGAAGGACTCCTCGATCAACGAGGAGGTGGAGCGGCTGCGCCACTCCGCGACCAACTCGCTGCTGACCCGGCGGGACGTGATCGTCGTCGCCTCCGTGTCCTGCATCTACGGCCTCGGCACCCCGCAGGAGTACGTCGACCGGATGGTCTCCCTCAAGGTCGGCGAGGAGATCGACCGGGACCAGCTGCTGCGCCGCTTCGTGGACATCCAGTACACCCGCAACGACGTGGCCTTCACCCGGGGCACCTTCCGGGTGCGCGGCGACACCGTCGAGATCTTCCCGGTCTACGAGGAACTGGCCGTCCGCATCGAGATGTTCGGCGACGAGATCGAGGCCCTCTCCACCCTGCACCCGCTGACGGGCGAGGTCATCAGCGAGGACCGCGAGCTGTACGTCTTCCCCGCCAGCCACTACGTCGCCGGCCCCGAGCGCATGGAGAAGGCCGTCCGGGGCATCGAGGCGGAGCTCGCGGAGCGCCTCGCCGAGCTGGAGAAGCAGGGCAAGATGCTGGAGGCGCAGCGGCTGCGCATGCGCACCACGTACGACCTGGAGATGATGCGCCAGATCGGGTCCTGCTCCGGCATCGAGAACTACTCGCTGCACATGGACGACCGCGAGCGCGGCTCGGCGCCCAACACCCTGATCGACTACTTCCCCGAGGACTTCCTCCTCGTCATCGACGAGTCGCACGTCACGGTCCCGCAGATCGGCGCGATGTACGAGGGTGACGCCTCGCGCAAGCGGACCCTCGTGGACCACGGCTTCCGGCTGCCGTCCGCGCTCGACAACCGGCCGTTGAAGTGGGAGGAGTTCCAGAAGCGGATCGGCCAGACCGTCTACCTGTCGGCCACCCCGGGCAAGTACGAGCTCTCCCGCGGGGACGGCTTCGTCGAGCAGATCATCCGCCCCACCGGCCTCATCGACCCCGAGGTCGTCGTCAAGCCCACCGAGGGCCAGATCGACGACCTGGTGCACGAGATCCGCGGGCGCGTCGAGAAGGACGAGCGGGTCCTGGTCACCACCCTGACCAAGAAGATGTCCGAGGACCTCACGGACTACTTCCTGGAGCTCGGCATCCAGGTCCGCTACCTGCACAGCGACGTCGACACCCTGCGCCGCATCGAGCTCCTGCGCGAGCTGCGGGCCGGCGAGTACGACGTCCTCGTCGGCATCAACCTGCTCCGGGAGGGCCTCGACCTCCCCGAGGTGTCGCTGGTGGCGATCCTCGACGCCGACAAGGAGGGCTTCCTGCGCTCCGGGACCTCCCTGATCCAGACCATCGGCCGCGCCGCGCGCAACGTCTCGGGCCAGGTCCACATGTACGCGGACAAGATGACCCCGGCGATGGAGAAGGCCATCGACGAGACCAACCGGCGCCGGGAGAAGCAGATCGCCTACAACACGGCCAACGGGATCGACCCGCAGCCGCTGCGCAAGAAGATCAACGACATCGTCGCCACCATCGCCCGCGAGGAACTCGACACCGAGGAGCTCCTCGGCACCGGCTACCGGCAGGCCAAGGACGGCAAGGCGGCCAAGGCGCCGGTGCCCGCGCTCGGCGGCAAGGCGGACCGGGCCAAGGCGGGCAAGGGCGCCAAGGGCGCCAGGGGGGCCGCCTCCGGCGAGGTCCTCACCGACCGCCCCGCCGCTGAACTGGCCTCGCTCATCGAGCAGATGACCGAGCGGATGCGCGCTGCCGCCGCCGAGCTGCAGTTCGAGGTCGCCGCCCGGATCCGGGACGAGGTGGGCGAGCTGAAGAAGGAGCTGCGGCAGATGAGGGAAGCGGGCCTCGCCTGACCCGGACCGGGTCAGTAGGGTTGGGGTACGGCCGCAGATACACGCTGCGCACCGGGTATGTCGGGGCGGGATACGGAGAGGGGACAGCGCGTGACGGTCAACATGACCAAGGGTCAGGCCATCAGTCTGCAGAAGGCGGACGGAGGCACGCTGACCGCGGTCCGCATGGGTCTCGGATGGCAGGCGGCGAAGCGCCGCGGGCTGTTCGGCTCGCGGACGCGGGAGATCGACCTGGACGCGTCGGCGGTGCTCTTCGCCGACAAGCAGCCGGTGGACGTCGTCTTCTTCCGGCACCTGCAGAGCGACGACGGTTCGGTCCGGCACACCGGTGACAACCTCGTCGGCGGCGTCGGCCAGGGCGGGGACGACGAGGCCATCCTGGTCGACCTGCAGCGGGTACCGGTGCACATCGACCAGATCGTCTTCACGGTGAACTCGTTCACCGGCCAGACGTTCCAGGAGGTCCAGAACGCCTTCTGCCGCATCGTCGACGAGACCAACGGCGAGGAACTGGCCCGCTACACCCTCGACGGCGGCGGCCAGTACACGGCGCAGATCATGGCGAAGGTGTCCCGCGCGGGCACCGGCTGGCAGATGACGGCCCTCGGCAACCCGGCCAACGGCCGTACGTTCCAGGACCTGATGCCGTCGATCCTGCCGCACCTGTAGCGGGACCGGACAAGAGAAGAAGGCACGGGGGAGGGGCTGCACGATGACGGCCGAACTGGTCCGGGGGCAGAACCACCCCGTGTCCCGGAGCCGGGTGGAGATCAGGGTCTCGGCGGGCACAGCCGTGCTCGCCCTGGCCTCGTTCGCGGACGAGCGGGGCCGGTTCTCCGGCTCCGGGGTACTGGCGCACCCGGGCGCCCCGTCCCTGCCCGGCGTGCGCGCGCCCGGGGAGCTCTCCGCCCGGCACACGCTCGCCGTGGACCTCGACGCCGTCGCGGCGGACGTCCACCGCGTCGGCGTGCTGCTGGTACTGCCGCCCGGAGGCCCCGCCGGCTTCGGCGCGGTCCCGGCCTCCCATGTGGCCGTGGCCGACCCGGAGGGGGCCGAGCTCGCCGCGTACACCCTGACCGGGCTGGACGCGGAGACCGCCGTCGTCGCCCTGGAGCTCTACCGGCGCCAGGGCGCCTGGAAGGTCCGCGCCGTGGGCCAGGGCTACGCGCAGGGCCTCGGCGCGCTGCTGGCCGACGGCGGACTGCCCGCCGCGGACGCCGCCGCGCTGGCCGCCGCCGTGCTGGCGGCGGCCGCACCGGCCGGACGGCCCGACGCGGCGCGCGCCCCCCTGCCGACCCCGGTCGCCGACGTCCGCGCGCCGCGGGGCGGGGACCGGCCTCCCGCGCCGCCCGTGCCCGGGGCGGCGGACCCCGTGTCGGCTCCCGGCGCCCCGTACTCCGGTACGCACGGCGCCGACCCGCTCGCGGACGGCGCCGACACCCCGGCCGGCTCCGGCCCGGCCACCCTCAGCTACGTGCATCCGCGCCGCCGCCGGGCGAGCACCGAGCCGCCCGAGCCCGCGCCGCGTCCGGCGCCGCCCGCGCGGCCCGGCGAGGCCCCGCGACCCGTCGCGGGCGACGCCAGCGGCTGGTCCATGGAGGAGCGGCTCTACAACCAGGTCTGGGGCATGTTCGAGGACATGGCCCGCTCGGTCGCGGCCTACCGCGGCGCCGTCGACTTCGCCGACACCCGCCTGGACCGCGAGCTCGACGAGGCCCTGTCCGACCCGCGCCACCGCCTCGGCGGCTCCGGCAACGCTGCCCGCGACACCGCGCGGGCCCGCCGCGACGAACTCGTGGCCCAGGCCCGGGCGGTCCTCGACCGGGACCTCGTCCAGCTCGCCGCCGAGTGCGAGGTCGTCGAGCCCGCGCTGCCGGCCGCCTGCGCCCGCTGGGACAGCCCCGTCTGGCAGGGGCACCGCGTGCCCGAGGAGGCCCCGCTGGCCCTGCGGCTGGGGGACCTGCACCTGCCCGAGCGGCCCGACCTGCGGATACCGATGCTCGTCCGGGTCCCGCTGGAGCGCGGCCTGTGGATCGACAACGGCCGCACCGGCTCCGAGGCCGCGATGGCCATGGACACCGACCGGCTGCGCCGCGCCGCCATGGACATGGCAGTGGCGCACGCGGTGCGGCTGCTCGCCGTCCACCCCGCCGACCGCTTCTCCGTCCACGTCATCGACGCGGCCGGGGCCGGGTCCGCGTCGCTGGCGCCCCTCGTGCGCTCCGGCGTGCTGGCGGCCCCGCCCGCCGCCGGAGCCGCGGGGGTCACCCGCACCCTGGCGGGCCTGACCCGGCGGGTGGACCTCGTACAGATGGCCCTGCGCGCCGGCGCCCCGGAGGACCTGCCGCCGGACGTGGACACGGCCGACCAGCTGCTCATCGTGCACGACTTCCCGCACGGCTTCGACGACCGCTCGGTCACCCAGCTGCGCTACCTCGCGGACGAGGGCCCGGCGGTCGGCGTGCACCTGCTGATGGTGGCGGACCGCGACGAGGCCTCGGCCTACGGGCCGCTGCTGGATCCGCTGTGGCGCTCGCTGATGCGGTTGTCGCCGGTCCCGGACAACCACCTCGCCGATCCCTGGGTCCACCACGCCTGGACCTTCGAACCGGACCTGCCCCCGCAGGGCAGCCGAGTCCTCGACCAGGCACTGGAACGGGTGGCGCAGGCCCGCCGCTGACCGACCGCTGACCAGCCGCTGACCAATCCTTGGGACTCCCTTTACCTTTCCGGGTCCCGGAGGGTACTCTGGTGCGTGCGGAGGGGAGTATTCCTGCTTTCCTGCTACGGCGTTCCCGTCAATACGGACCACTCGGCTGCACCACGCCGCGGGTCCCGGGGCGTCGGCCCACGGCCTCCAGGCCGCCCGGGTGGAAGAGACCTCCGGCAGCGATGACGCTGACGAAGTGCTGAGCCATCCGCCGGAGGCCTGTTTACCGTGGACGTTTCCTGGACCCTGTGGGCACTGACCATTCTCGGTCTGTCCCTCCTCATCGGCGCCGATTTCTTCATCGGCCGCAAACCGCACGACGTCTCCATCAAGGAGGCGGGCATCTGGACGATCGTCTGGATCGTCCTGGCCGGGATCTTCGGCCTCGGCCTGTGGGTCTTCGGCAACGGCCAGGCCTCGCAGGAGTTCTTCGCCGGCTTCATCACCGAGAAGTCCCTGAGTGTCGACAACCTCTTCGTCTTCGTCCTGATCATGGCGAAGTTCGCGGTGCCCTCCCACCTCCAGCAGCGCGTGCTGCTCGTGGGCGTGCTGATCGCCCTGGTGCTGCGCGCGATCTTCATCGCGGCCGGCGCGGCGATCATCGCCAGCTTCTCCTGGGTGTTCTACATCTTCGGCGCCTTCCTGATCTACACCGCGTGGAAGCTGATCCAGGAGGCCCGCAAGGACGAGGAGGACGAGGAGTTCGAGGAGAACCGCCTCCTCAAGTCCGTCGAGAAGAAGTTCGGCGTCGCCGACCGCTACCACGGCACCCGGCTCTTCATCGAGCAGAACGGCAAGCGCGTACTGACCCCCCTGATGGTCGTCATGCTCGCCATCGGCACCACCGACGTGCTGTTCGCCCTGGACTCCATCCCCGCGATCTTCGGCCTGACCCAGGACCCGTACATCGTCTTCACGGCCAACGCCTTCGCCCTCATGGGCCTGCGCCAGCTGTACTTCCTCATCGGCGGCCTGCTCAAGAAGCTGGTCCACCTCAGCTACGGCCTGTCGATCATCCTGGGCTTCATCGGCGTCAAGCTGGTGCTGCACGCCCTGCACGAGTCCGGCGTCCACGTTCCGGTGATCTCGATCCCCGTCTCGCTCGGCGTCATCTGCGGTGTCCTGGTCATCACCACGATCACCAGTCTGCTGGCCTCCAGGAAGCGGGGGGGGGGGCCGGCCGCCCCCCCCCGCCCGGAGAACATCGACGCCTGACCTGCGACGCCACGGCCGCGGCTCCCGAGGAGCCGCGGCAGGGCGACACGGAGCTCTACGGAGCTCTACGGAGCTCTACGGAGCTCTACGGAGCTCTACGGAGCTACACGGGGGCGGCCGCTTCGGCCGCCCCCTTCTCCATGCCCCGGGCCTCCCGCGACCGCGCCCGTACCACCCCGGGACTGGTCTCCGGCAGCAGCGCGAAGCAGCCCAGGCTGACCAGGGCGATCCCGCTCAGGTACACCGCCACGCCCCACGGCGGCCCGGGCCCGTCCGCCAGGGCCGTCGCGACGACGGGGGTCAGCGCACCGCCCAGCACGCCGCCCAGGTTGTAGCCCACGGCCGCCCCCGTGCAGCGGATCCGAGGGGCGTACAGCTCCGGGAGGTACGCCCCGACGACCGCGAACATCGTCACCATCCCCAGCAGGGCGCCGACGAAGCCCACGGTCATCAGCAGCGGGTCCGCCGTACCCAGCAGCGCCACCAGCGGGAACATCCACACGGCGCAGGCCGCGCACCCCGCCAGGCACAGCGGGCGACGGCCGTAGCGGTCGCCGAGCACCGCCACCAGCGGGGTCACCAGCCCCTTGAGCGCGACCGCCGCCATGATGCAGGCCAGCACCACCGTGCGGCCCATCCCGAGCCGCTCGGTGGCGTACGCGAGCGACCAGGTGGTGACCGCGTAGAAGACGGCGTACCCCACCGCGAGCGCCCCGCCGGTCAGCAGGAGCAGCCGCCAGTGCCCGCGCACCACCTCCGCCAGCGGGGCCCGGGCACGGGTGCCGGACGCGGCGAGCTCCCGGAACTGCGGGGTCTCCTCGACGGTGCGGCGCAGCCACAGCCCGGCCAGCGCCAGCGCCCCGGCGGCCCAGAACGGAACCCGCCACCCCCACGAGGTGAACTGGGCGTCGGTCAGCAGTGCCGACAGGGCCAGGATCATGCCGTTGGCGAGCAGGAAGCCCACCGCCGGACCGATCTGCGGGAAGCTCGACCACAGCCCGCGCCGCCCCTCGGGTGCGTGCTCGGCGGTCAGCAGCACCGCCCCGCCCCACTCGCCACCGAGACCGAGGCCCTGGAGGAAGCGCAGCAGGAGCAGCAGGACGGGCGCGGCCGCGCCGATCGACCCGTACGTGGGCACGCAGCCGACCGCCACCGTGGCGAGGCCGGTGAGCAGCAGCGAGCCGAGGAGCACCGGGCGGCGGCCGTAGCGGTCGCCGATGTGGCCGAAGAGCGCCGAGCCGAGCGGGCGGGCGAGGAAGCCGACGCCGAAGGTGCCGAAGGCGGCGAGGGTGCCGGCGAGCGGGGAGAACGAGGGGAAGAAGAGCGGGCCGAGCACGAGGGCGGCGGCCGTGCCGTAGACGAAGAAGTCGTAGAACTCGATGGCGGTCCCGGCGAGGGAGGCCGTTGCCAGCCGCAGCATGGAGGGGGGCGGGGAGGGATCCTGGTGCATGGTGCAGCAGTTACCCCCTCCCCGGCCCTCACGGGGTGGGTTCGGCCGTCATCGACCGGAAGGAGTGCGCCGGACGTCGAAGTTGACGGATTCGGACGGCTACCAGCCGCGCGCGCGCCACTCCGCCAGGTGCGGCCGCTCCGCACCCAGCATGGTGTCGTTGCCGTGGCCCGGGTACACCCACGTCTCGTCCGGCAGCTGCTCGAAGAGCTTGTGCTGCACGTCGTCGACCAGCCGCTCGAAGGCCTTCGGGTCGCCCCAGGTGTTGCCGACCCCGCCCGGGAAGAGGCAGTCGCCGGTGAACACGTGCGGGTGGCCGTGCGGGTCGTCGTAGATCAGCGCGATCGAGCCGGGCGTGTGCCCGACCAGGTGCCGCGCGGTCAGCTCGACCCGCCCCACGCGCACGGTGTCGCCGTCCGCGACCGGGACCGCCGTGGGCACCGGGATGCCCTCGGCGTCGTGGACGCCCGCGTACGTGGTGGCCCCCGTCGCGTCGACGACCGCCTGGAGCGCGCCCCAGTGGTCGCCGTGCCGGTGGGTGGTGACGACGGACGCGATGCCGTCGTCCCCGATCAGGTTGAGCAGCGTGTCCGCCTCGGCGGCCGCGTCGATCAGCAGCTGCTCGCCGGTCGCCCGGCAGCGCAGCAGGTAGGCGTTGTTGTTCATCTCGCCCACCGCGACCTTGGAAATCATCAGGTCCGCGAGTTCGTGCACGTCGGCCGGACCGCCGACCTTGACCGCTCCGCTGTACGTCATGTCCCGATCCTAGAGGGGTGGCGTCCCGGGGGCGCCGACTAGAGCGGGGGAAGCGCGGGCAGGGGTCCGCCCGCGGTGGTCAGGGAGGCGCCCTTGTCGCCCCGCCCGGCCAGCCAGGCGAGCAGCCCGGCGGGGGTGCCGGACACCGTGACGACCGGGTCGCCGGCGGAGCCGGTGCGGCGGCGGCTCCCGTCGGTCGCCGCCAGGGCGGTCGGCGGCACCTCGGGGCGCCCGGACCAGCGGTCGGCGAGGAAGTCGATCTCGCGGCCGGTGAACCCGTCCGGGAGGTCGGTGAGCTCGTAGCCGATGTCGAGGTCGACGTGGTGGAGCTCGACCTCGACGAGGCGGCGGAAGGGGATGTTGGCGGCGAGGTCGGTGACGCCGTTGCGCAGTTCGACCGTGCGGGACCAGTCCTGGTCGCGGTCGCCGACGGCGAGGAAGCGGGCCGCGGAATCACGGAGGTCCGCCAGTTGTTCTTCCAGAGGCCGGCCGGAGTCGCGTGCGATGTCCGCGTCGCGCGCGGTGCCGCTCTCGTACATGGGGCGCCCCTCGAAAACGTTGACGAGGGCGTCCGCGTTGCGTGCGAGGTGGGCCAGGACGTGGCCGCGGGTCCAGCCGGGGAGGTGTGACTCCCCGGCGAGCGCGGCGTTGTCCAGTTTCGCCACGGCGGTCAGTAGCCGTTCCGTGGCCTCACGTACAGATCGCAGGTCGTGCACATGATCAGTCATAACGGCGAGCCTAGTGGCTCTCCGCGCCTGGCCACACGATCGGGTGAAGCGGTTCGCGCAGTGCCGTAAATCGAATGTGCGTGCTATACGCTCGGAAGTCCAGACTCCAACTCCACCGCAGAGGCGCCCCCCATACCCTGGGACGGGGGCCCGTGCCCCCCGCTCTCTCAAGAAAGGTGCGGACCGGCGTGACCGACCGTCTCATCGTTCGTGGCGCTCGCGAGCACAACCTCAAGAACGTCTCGCTCGACCTGCCCCGCGACTCACTCATCGTCTTCACCGGACTCTCCGGGTCGGGCAAGTCCTCCCTGGCCTTCGACACGATCTTCGCCGAGGGCCAGCGCCGCTATGTCGAGTCGCTCTCGTCGTACGCCCGCCAGTTCCTCGGGCAGATGGACAAGCCCGACGTCGACTTCATCGAGGGCCTCTCCCCGGCCGTCTCGATCGATCAGAAGTCGACCTCGCGCAATCCGCGCTCGACCGTGGGCACCATCACCGAGGTCTACGACTACCTGCGCCTCCTCTTCGCGCGCATCGGCAAGCCGCACTGCCCCGAGTGCAGCCGGCCCATCTCGCGCCAGTCGCCGCAGGCGATCGTCGACAAGGTGCTCGCGCTTCCCGAGGGCAGCCGCTTCCAGGTGCTGTCCCCGCTGGTGCGCGAGCGCAAGGGCGAGTTCGTCGACCTCTTCGCCGACCTCCAGACCAAGGGGTACAGCCGGGCGCGGGTGGACGGGGAGACCGTCCAGCTCTCCGAGCCGCCCGCGCTCAAGAAGCAGGAGAAGCACACCATCGAGGTGGTCATCGACCGCCTCACCGTCAAGGACAGCGCCAAGCGCCGCCTCACGGACTCCGTCGAGACCGCGCTCGGCCTCTCCGGCGGCATGGTCATCCTGGACTTCGTCGACCTCGCCGAGGACGACCCCGAGCGTGAGCGGATGTACTCCGAGCACCTCTACTGCCCCTACGACGACCTGTCCTTCGAGGAGCTGGAGCCGCGCTCCTTCTCCTTCAACTCCCCCTTCGGCGCGTGCTCCGAGTGCACCGGCATCGGCACGCGCATGGAGGTGGACCCGGATCTGATCATCCCGGACGAGGACAAGTCCCTGGACGAGGGCGCCGTCTCGCCGTGGTCGCTGGGCCACACCAAGGACTACTTCCAGCGGCTCGTCGGCGCCCTCGCCCAGGAGCTGGGCTTCCGTACGGACATCGCGTGGGCCGGGCTCCCGCTGCGCGCGAAGAAGGCCCTGCTCTACGGGCACAAGACGCAGATCGAGGTCCGCTACCGCAACCGCTACGGGCGCGAGCGGGCGTACACGACCGCCTTCGAGGGCGCCGTACCGTTCGTCAAGCGGCGGCACGCGGAGTCCGAGAGCGACGCCAGCCGCGAGCGCTTCGAGGGCTACATGCGCGAGGTGCCCTGCCCGACCTGCGAGGGGACCCGGCTCAAGCCGATCGTCCTCGCGGTGACGGTGATGGAGAAGTCCATCGCCGACGTCGCCGCCATGTCGATCAGCGAGTGCGCGGACTTCCTCGGTCGGATGCGGCTCGACGCCCGTGACAAGAAGATCGCGGAGCGGGTCCTCAAGGAGGTCAACGAGCGGCTCCGCTTCCTCGTGGACGTCGGCCTGGACTACCTCTCGCTCAACCGCGCGGCCGGCACCCTGTCCGGCGGCGAGGCCCAGCGCATCCGGCTCGCCACGCAGATCGGCTCCGGCCTGGTCGGCGTGCTGTACGTCCTGGACGAGCCGTCGATCGGCCTGCACCAGCGGGACAACCACCGGCTGATCGAGACGCTGGTGAGGCTGCGCGACATGGGCAACACGCTCATCGTCGTCGAGCACGACGAGGACACCATCAAGGTGGCCGACTGGGTCGTCGACATCGGCCCGGGAGCGGGCGAGCACGGTGGCAAGGTCGTGCACAGCGGCTCGCTCAAGGACCTGCTGAAGAACCCCGAGTCGATGACCGGGCAGTACCTGTCGGGCAAGCGCTCCATCCCGATCCCGGACGTGCGCCGGCCCGTGAACGGCGAGCGGCAGCTGACGGTCCACGGTGCCAAGGAGAACAACCTGCGGGACATCGACGTGTCCTTCCCGCTGGGCGTGCTCACGGCGGTCACCGGGGTGTCGGGCTCGGGCAAGTCGACGCTGGTCAACGACATCCTCTACACGCACCTGGCGCGCGAGCTCAACGGCGCCCGCTCGGTGCCGGGCCGGCACACCCGGGTGGAGGGGGACGACCTCGTCGACAAGGTCGTGCATGTCGACCAGTCGCCGATCGGCCGGACCCCCCGGTCGAACCCGGCGACGTACACCGGCGTCTTCGACCACGTGCGCAGGCTCTTCGCGGAGACGATGGAGGCGAAGGTGCGCGGCTACCTGCCGGGCCGCTTCTCCTTCAACGTGAAGGGCGGCCGGTGCGAGAACTGCTCCGGCGACGGCACGATCAAGATCGAGATGAACTTCCTGCCGGACGTCTACGTCCCGTGCGAGGTCTGCCACGGCGACCGGTACAACCGGGAGACGCTGGAGGTCCACTACAAGGGCAAGTCCATCGCGGAAGTCCTGAACATGCCGATCGAGGAGGCGTTGGCCTTCTTCGAGGCGGTCCCGACGATCGCACGGCACTTGAGGACGCTCACCGAGGTCGGGCTCGGCTACGTCCGCCTCGGCCAGTCGGCGCCGACGCTGTCGGGCGGTGAGGCGCAGCGGGTGAAGCTCGCGTCCGAGCTGCAGAAGCGGTCCACGGGCCGCACGGTGTACGTGCTCGACGAGCCGACGACGGGCTTGCACTTCGAGGACATCTCGAAGCTGATCACGGTGCTGTCGGGGCTGGTGGACAAGGGGAACTCGGTGATCGTCATCGAGCACAACCTGGATGTCGTCAAGACCGCGGACTGGGTCATCGACATGGGGCCGGAAGGCGGCTACGGCGGCGGCATCGTGGTGGCCGAGGGCACGCCCGAGCAGGTGGCCTCCGTCGGCGCGAGCCACACGGGCAAGTTCCTGCGGGACATCCTGGGAGCGGACCGGATCTCCGACGCCGGATCGCCTCCGGCGCGGACGGCCCGGGCGAAGAAGGCTCCCGCGAAGGCCCCCGCGAAGAAGGCCGCGGCGGTCAAGAAGACCGCCGCACCGGCGAAGAAGACGGCGGCCCGCGCCCGCAAGGCGTGACCGACGGGCAGGACAGGCGGTGAGGAGGGGCCCCGCCCACCGCCGGGGCCCGCCCGCACCACCCCCCGCCGGTCACTTAAAAACAAAAACCACCCCACCCCACCAAAAACAAACAGCGGTGGCGGCTGGGGGGGGTTAAATG
>NZ_JBHXRU010000132.1:0-14267 GCF_042716255.1 Streptomyces sp. NPDC058662
CGGGGCGGGCGGCCGCGCCAACGAAGAAGGACCCCGCCGAGGCGGGGTCCTTCTGTCTGTGTCCGAGGGGGGACTTGAACCCCCACGCCCGATAAAGGGCACTAGCACCTCAAGCTAGCGCGTCTGCCATTCCGCCACCCGGACAAGGTGTCTGTCTCGCGTCCCTCGCGGGCCGTTCCGACGTGGAAAACATTACCAAACATTCCGGGGGCGCCGGTCACACCCCCCTTCGGCCGGGGATCGCCCTTGGGGAGACCGGTCCCGAGCGGGAGGATGGGGGCAGTTCGGTACCGATCAGTGGGAGGAAGCAGCGTGAGCGAGTCGAGCGCGGGCAGGACCGTCACCGGCGAGGACGAGGTCGTCGACCTCTGCCGGGACCTCATCCGGATCGACACCAGCAACTACGGCGACCATTCGGGCCCCGGCGAGCGCAAGGCGGCCGAGTGGGTCGCCGAGAAGCTCGCGGAGGTGGGGCTGGAGCCGCAGATCTTCGAGTCCCACAAGGGCCGCGCCTCGACCGTCGCGCGGATCGAGGGGGAGGACCCGTCGCGGCCGGCGCTGCTGATCCACGGGCACACGGACGTGGTCCCCGCCAACGCCGCCGACTGGACCTACGACCCCTTCTCGGGCGAGATCGCCGACGGCTGCGTGTGGGGCCGCGGCGCCGTCGACATGAAGGACATGGACGCGATGACGCTGGCCGTCGTGCGCGACCGGATGCGCAGCGGCCGCAAGCCCCCCAGGGACATCGTGCTGGCCTTCCTCGCGGACGAGGAGGCCGGCGGCATCTACGGCGCGCGGCACCTCGTCGACAAGCACCCCGGGCTGTTCGAGGGCGTCACGGAGGCGATCGGCGAGGTCGGCGGCTTCTCCTTCACCGTCAACGAGAACCTCCGGCTCTACCTCGTGGAGACCGCCCAGAAGGGCATGCACTGGATGCGCCTCACGGTGGAGGGCACCGCGGGCCACGGCTCCATGACCAACAACGACAACGCCATCACGGAGCTGTGCGAGGCCGTGGGGCGGCTCGGCCGCCACCAGTGGCCGGTGCGGGTGACGAAGACCGTGCGGTCCTTCCTGGACGAGCTCTCGGACGCGCTCGGGACCCCCCTGGACCCGGACGACATGGACGCCACGCTCGCCAAGCTCGGCGGCATCGCCAAGATGGTGGGCGCGACCCTGCGCAATTCGGCCGCCCCGACGATGCTCGGCGCCGGCTACAAGGTCAACGTCATCCCGGGCCAGGCCACGGCCCACGTCGACGGCCGGTTCCTGCCCGGGTACGAGGACGAGTTCTTCGCCGACCTCGACCGCATCCTCGGCCCGCGCGTGAAGCGCGAGGACGTGCACGGGGACAAGGCGCTGGAGACCGATTTCGACGGCCGGCTGGTGGACGCCATGCAGGGCGCCCTGCGGGCCGAGGACCCGATCGCCCGCGCCGTCCCGTACATGCTCTCGGGCGGCACGGACGCGAAGTCCTTCGACGACCTCGGCATCCGCTGCTTCGGCTTCGCCCCGCTGCAGCTGCCGCCGGAGCTCGACTTCGCCGGGATGTTCCACGGGGTGGACGAGCGGGTGCCGGTCGACGGGCTCACCTTCGGCGTACGGGTCCTGGACCGATTCATCGACAACGCCTGAGAATCGAAGAGGTGTGCGCATTCCACTGAGAAGAGTGAATGCACTCATACGCTCGTAGCCCTGGTGATCCCTCCTCGTTACAGGTGGTGCGGTCCGCGGCTGGGACCGCAATTGCCTACTAGGAGGAACAATGATCAAGAAGGTTGTCGCCGCTGCGGCTGCCACTGGTGGCCTGGTTCTCGCGGGTGCGGGTCTGGCTGTCGCCGACGCGGGTGCCCAGGGTGCGGCCATCGGCTCGCCCGGTGTCCTGTCCGGCAACGTCGTCCAGGTCCCCGTCCACGTTCCGGTGAACGTGTGCGGCAACACCATCAGCGTGATCGGCCTGCTGAACCCGGCCTTCGGCAACACCTGCGTCAACGCCTGACGTATCTGAGGTTCTGGCCCCGGGACGCATGCCAGCGTCCCGGGGCCGCCGGGCTTTCCGGCCCGGTTTTCCACTCTTCGGCGTACCCGGCGGGGGACCAGCACGGCCGGGCCGCCGAGCTACGCACACGTACACACCAGGGGACGAGCACAGATGCGACGACCGGCACAGGTCACCAGGAAGACCCTGATCACAATGGCTGCCGCGGGCGGTGTCCTCGCCCTCGGCGGAGGCCACGCGCACGCGGACTCGGGCGCCTCGGGACATGCCGCGAACTCCCCGGGCCTGCTGTCCGGGAACAACGTGCAGGCGCCCGTGGACGTCCCGGTCAACGCCTGCGGGAACACGGTGACGGTGGTGGGAGGCCTGAACCCGGCCTTCGGGAACCACTGCGCCAACGTCCCGGGCAAGCCGGGGAAGCCCAAGCCGCACAAGCCCGGCCGCCCGGGTCCCGAGCACCCCGGTCACCCCGGTCCCGAGCACCCCGGTCACCCGGGCCCGGAGCACCCCGGTCACCCCGGTCACCCGGGTCCGGAGCACCCCGGTCACCCGGGTCCGGAGCACCCCGGTCCGGGGCAGCCCGGCGGTGGCGACGAGCCCTGCGACGACCACCCGGAGCACCCGGGCAACCCCGGCAACCCGGGCGGCCCCGGCGGCGAGAACCCCGAGACCCCCGGCGGGCCCGGCACACCCGGGACGGAGAACCCCGGTTCCGGGACGACCACACCCGGCACCCCGGGGGCGCCGGGCGGGAACACCCCCGGCAACCCCGGCACCCCGAGCGGGCCCGGCCAGGGACCCGGCACCCCGGACCGGACGCCCGGCACCCCCGGCCTCGCCGCCACCGGCTCCGGCGACGTCCTCACGGCGGGCCTCCCGATCGCGGGCGGCCTGCTGCTCGCCGGCAGCGTCCTCTACCGCCGGGCGCGCAACGCCGCCTGACGGACCTTCACGACGCGGGCCCCGGTCTTGGGGCCCGCGTCACCACGTGGCCCGGACCTGGCGGATGATCCGGCGGCGCAGCCGCACGCGGCGGCTGCCGTCCCGGTGCAGGCTCAGCCGGTCGAGTTCCCAGTTCCCGTACTCGGCATGGTCGGTCAGCAGGCGGGTCGCCTCCTTGCGAGGGACGCCGCGGGGCACGTACACGTCGACGAATTCGTATTCCGGCATCGCATCTATTGTGCGGGCAGCGCCCTGCTACGGATAGCGTCTCCTCTATGTCTGATGCCGCTCTGCCCACTGTTGCCGAGGTACGCGCCGCCGCCGAGGCGGTCAAGGCCGCGCTCGACCGCCACCTCGCCGCGGTCGAGCGCAGGACCGGGGACGAGGACCCGGACGTCTACGCCGCGTTCAACGAACTCGCCGCCGCCGCCGAGGACTACGACGAACTCCTCTACGACCGGTACGACGAGGTCACCCCCTTCGAGATCCCCAGCCCGGACGACGGGGTGCCGTACACCGGCCCCGCCGAGCCGGCCGCCTTCAGCGTGCTCATCCGCCGCGACTACGCCGTGGTCGAAACGCCGCGCCTGATCGCGCAGGCCGAGCGCGTGGCCGCGCACGACGGGGACGCCGAACTCGTCCACGACGGCGGGACGGCCGGCGCCCTCGGCGTGCTCTTCGGGGAGTACGAGCCCGACGAGATCGCCTCCCGCGCCAAGGACTTCGGGCTGGAGGAGGGCGACTCCACCCTCTGGATCGCCGCCTCCGAGGAAGCGGCGGAGCCCGGCGAGTGGCTCGACTCGCCCTTCGGCCACACCGACCCGCAGGACGTCCTGCACCGGTTCGACGTCAGCTCCGTCTTCGACGAGGAGATCGACCAGTTCGACGGGGGCGACGAGGGCGAGGAGCAGGGTGAGACCGCGCGGTCCGGGTTGACGCCGGCCTGATCCGGCCCGTCCGGGCCCCTCCCCGCGGGGCGGGGCCCGGCGCCGTCGCGCCGGCTATCCCGGCTGCTCGGGCTGTTCCCGGGCCGCGGCCCCCAGGGCGGCCAGCAGGCCCGTGAGGCGGGTGGTCCGCGGCTTGGGCGGGACCTCCGCCACCGCGTGCGGCAGCGCCTGGTCGACGCCGTGCACCACGGACAGGTGGCGCTCGGCCCGACCGAAGGCGGTGTAGACCCAGTCCCGGGACAGTGCCTGCGCCGCGTCGCCCGGCAGCACGACCACCACCGCGGGCCAGCGCGCGCCGACGGCCTGGTGCGCCGTCACGGCCCAGCCGTGCCGCACCTGCGCCTCCACCAGCTCCTTGGGTACGACCACCCGCGCGCCGGCGCGGTCCAGGTGCAGCCCCTGCGCGTCGGCCGACACCACCCGGGCCGGCAGGGCCCGCCCGGGAGCGGGCACATGGACGACCCGGTCGCCGGGGTCGAAGCCGCCGAACCGGCCGGGACCGGGATTCAGCCGCTCCTTGAGCGCGGCGTTCAGGGCGCGGGTCCCCGCGGAGCCCGCATGGCCGGGGGTGACGACCTGCACGCTGTCCGCCGGGATCCCGAAGGCCCTGGGGACCGACTCGGCCACCAGCTGCACGCAGCGGTGCACGGCCTCCCCGGCGTCCTTCACCGGGACGATGACGATCTCCTTGCCGGGGGCCTCGACCTGGTTCAGCTCCCCGATCCCGACGCCCGAGACCAACTCGCCGAGCGGCCCGGGGTCCGGGGTGCGGGAGACCACCTGCGGGCAGACGCGGGCCGCGAGCACATCGGCGAACACCCGGCCGGCACCGGCGGACCCGAGAACTCCCGGGTCCCCCGAGAGCACCAGCCGCGCCCCGTCCGGGACGGACTCCACCAGCGCGGCCGCCGTCTCCACGTCCAGCTGCGGGGCGTCCAGGACCACGAGCAGGTCCAGTGCGAACTGCCCGTCCGCGTCCCGGCCGGGGCCCTCGGTCCCGGACAGCAGTCCGGCCGTGGTCACCGAGCCCTCGGCGGGGGCGTGGGCGGCCAGGCAGACGCGCAGCCCCTGCTCGCGGGCGGTGGCGGCCAGGGCGAGGGGCTCGGCCCGAGCGGTCTCGCCGCCGGTGTGGGTGACCAGGCCGTGGCCCGCGACCGCGCGGATGAGCGCGGCGGCGGACGGGTTCGGGGCGGCCCCGGCCGCCTCCTCCCAGTCCGCCCGGGCGTCGAAGGCGTTGGCCAGCCGGGCCAGGCCGTCGGCGAGGCTCTCCTCGGCCATGGCGGCGCCCTCCAGGCCGACCAGGACCCGGACGGGCCGCTGCTCGGACTCCTCCGGCGGGTCGCCGGCGTCGTGGGCGTCCGGAGCGGGCCCGGCGGCGCCCGCGCCGCCTTCCGCCGGCCCGCCCAGCGGTTCGTGGAACACCAGCACCGCGCCCTCGCCGACGGCCTGCTCCAGTGCCCCGGCCGGGTCCGGCACCGCGTACTGGGCCAGCGCCGACCACAGGACGGGAGCCTCCAGCGCGGTGTGCCCCTTCGACCCCGCCACGGCGAGCAGCCAGCCCACCAGGGCGGCGGTACGGCGTTCGTCCCCGGGACCGGCCTGGGAGCCGAGCAGCGCCCGGGCGAACCCGTCCGCCTGGGCGGGATTGACGGCGGGCAGCGAGAGCAGCAGCCACGGGTCCTCGGCGAGGCGCTCGGCGGCGTCCTCGCCCAGGGCCGACGCGGCGGGACCGCAGAGGGCCTCGGGGGCGCCGCCGCGGGCCAGTACGGCGCGTACGGCGTCGAGGGCGGCCGCTGGGGGCGCGGGGGCCAGCGCGGGCTCGGGAGGCGGCGCGTGCGCCGGAGTGCGGGGCCGCGGCGGGGGCGCGGCGGCGGGGCGGCGCGGGGCGGCCGGGGCCTCGTCGAAGGAGACGGCGGCGCGCTCGGCGCCGCTCTCCACGGCCCGTACGGCGGCCAGCAGGTCGGCGGCGGTCCCGCTGAGCTTCGCGCCGGCCTCGACCGGGGCCTGGCGTTCCGCCTTGCGGCGGGCGATGCGTTCGCGCTCGATCCGCTGCGCGGCCAGGTAGGCCCCCCCCACGCAGAGCGCGGGTGCCTCCGGCGCGGCCTCCGCCGCCCGACCGCCCTCGGCCGGGCCGACCGCCGCGTCCGGCTCCGCCTCCTCAACACCCGCGGCCTCGGCGTCAACCGTCTCCGCGTCGTCCGCGCCGTCCGCGTCGGCCGTCCCCGCGCCCTCCGGGCCGGCGGTATCCGGACCATCGGCACCGGCGGCCTCGGCATCAACCGTCTGCGCGCCGTCCGCGTCAGTGCTCCCCGCGTCCGCGGCCTCCGGGCCGGCTGCGCTCTCCGCGGCGGGGGTGTCCGGGGCGGTGGTGGGCTCCGGGGCGGGGCCGTCGTCCGCCGCCGCGCCGGGCCCGGTCGGCGCGGGCTCCGCGGTCGGACCTCCGGGGGCGGCGGCGGTGGGCTCGGCGCCCGGGGCCTCGTGCCCGGCCTCGCCGGGTTCCGCGGCAGCGGTGTCGGAAGCTCGGCGGTCCGTACTCACAACGTGCTCCAGTCCTGGTCGGGGTAGCGGTGCACGGGCGCCGACACGTCGTCCAGCGCCCGGCAGATCTCCTCCGGAAGACTAAGCGCCTCCACCGACAGCGCCGCCGCGAGCTGCGCCGACGTACGGGCCCCGACGATCGGCGCGACCACCCCCGGCCGGTCGCGGATCCAGGCCAGCGCCACCTGGAGCGGGGTGACGGCCAGCCCCTGGGCCGCCGTGGCCACCGCGTCCACGATCAGGCCGGCCGCCTGGTCCAGGTACGGGTCCACGAACGCGGACAGGGTCTCCGAGGCGCCCCGGGAGTCCGCCGGGGTCCCGTCGCGGTACTTGCCCGTCAGGACCCCGCGCCCCAGGGGCGAGGAGGGCAGCAGACCGATCCCGAGGTCCAGCGCGGCGGGGAGCACCTCCCGCTCCACGCCCCGCTGGAGCAGCGAGTACTCCATCTGCGTCGAGGCGATCCGGGTCCGCGTGCCGGGGGCCGCCAACTGCCAGGTCGCGGCCTTCGCCAGCTGCCAGCCGCAGTAGTTCGACACCCCCGCGTACCGCGCCCTGCCGCTGCTCACCGCCAGGTCCACCGCGTGGAGGGTCTCCTCCAGCGGTGTCCACGGGTCGAAGGCGTGCACCTGCCACAGGTCCACGTAGTCGGTGCCCAGCCGGTCCAGGGAGGCGTCCAGCGCGGCCAGCAGGTGCCCGCGGGAGCAGTCGTAGCGCCGGTCCGGGTCCGGGACCCCGCCCGCCTTGGTGGCGATCACCAGGTCCCGGCGCGGCACGAGCCCGCCCACCAGCTGCCCGAGGAGGTACTCCGCCTCGCCGCCCCCGTACACGTCGGCCGTGTCGACGAGGGTGCCGCCCGCCTCCCAGAACGTCCTCACCTGCTCGGCGGCGGCTTCCTCACGGGTGTCGCGGCCCCAGGTGAGGGTGCCGAGGCCGATCCGGGAAACGCGCAGTCCGGTGCGGCCGAGATGCCTCTGCTCCATGAGCGCTGAGACTACTGGGGCACTGCCGCGGGAGACCCGGGCGCGCTACAGTCCCCGCAGACCAACGTTACTGATCGGTACACCGGTAAGGGGACGACATATGCGGCTCGGCATCAATCTCGGCTACTGGGGTGCGGGCATGGACGCCGACAACCTCGCCGTCGCGCAGGAGGCCGACCGTCTCGGCTACGACGTCTGCTGGGCCGCCGAGGCCTACGGCTCCGACGCCCCGACCGTGCTCGCCTGGGTCGCCGCCCAGACCGAGCGGATCGACGTCGGCTCGGCCATCCTGCAGATCCCGGCCCGCCAGCCCGCGATGACCGCGATGACCGCCGCCACCCTCGACTCCCTCACCAAGGGCCGCTTCCGGCTCGGCCTGGGCGTCTCCGGCCCGCAGGTGTCCGAGGGCTGGTACGGCGTGAAGTTCGACAAGCCGCTCGCGCGGACCCGGGAGTACGTGGAGATCGTCCGCAAGGCGATGACCCGCGAGCGCCTCGCCTACCAGGGCGAGCACTGGACGCTGCCGCTGCCCGACGGGCCGGGCAAGCCGCTCAAGCTGACCGTGCACCCGGAGCGCGAGCACATCCCGCTCTACATCGCGGCCATCGGGCCGAAGAACCTGGAGCAGACCGGCGAGATCGCCGACGGCGCGCTCCTGATCTTCCCCGCGGCCGAGCACCTGGAGGCCACCGCGCTCACCCCCATCCGGGCGGGCCGCGCGAAGGCCGGCCTGACGATGGAGGGCTTCGACGTGTGCCCGACCGTGCCGCTGGCCCTGGGCCAGGACGTGAACGCGCTCGCGGACATGTTCCGCCCGTACACCGCCCTCTACGTGGGCGGCATGGGCAGCCGGAAGCAGAACTTCTACAACCAGCTGGCCCAGCGCATGGGGTACGAGAAGGAGGCGGCCGAGATCCAGGACAAGTACCTGGCCGGGGACAAGGCCGGAGCCGCCGCCGCCGTCCCGCACTCGCTCATCGACTCCACCACGCTGCTCGGCCCGGTCGAGCGGATCGCGGACGGGATGCGGGCCTACGCCGAGGCCGGGGTCACCACCCTGACGCTCGCGCCGGCCGGCTTCACCCTGGACGAGCGGATCGCCGCCCTGCGCGCGGGCACCGAGGCCCTGGAAGCCGCCGGCGTCGCATAGCGCCTGGCGGAAGCCCGCGGCCGTGGTGGGGGCTCGGGGGGTCTTCCCCGCCACGGCCGACACAGCCAACAACGCCCGGGGAGCCCGCCGGGTTACGCATCCGGTTCCATCCCGCGCGTTCGTTCATTCGGACGAGTGGAGCGGCCCCTCGGTTGCCCCTGCCCCGGAGCCGCGTTTGACTCGTCGCATGCTCTCTGCCCGCAGCCTGTTCCAGGAGATCGTCGACAACGACGACTCCTTCCAGCTGTTCTGCTCCATCGCCGCCAGCGGGGAGGCCCAGGGCGGCTGGGAGAACGCCAGGATCGCCGCGCTGGTGCCGGACTCCATGCGCGACCTCGCACCCAAGATCACCCGGCACGGCGCCGACGAGGACAAGCACGGGCGGATCTTCAACGCCCTGCTCCGCAAGCGCGGCCTGCCACCCGTGCCCGTACCGCCCGAGACCGACTACACGCTGCTGCTGGAACGCGCCGGCATCGGCCTCGCGCACGAGAAGCTGCGCGGCGACCGCCCGCTGAGCGAGCGCGACATCGTCGTGTACCTCTCGCACAGCCGTGTCACCGAGCAGCGGGCCGCCGACCAGATGGACATGCTGGTCAAGAACTTCGGCGACCACCCCGACGTCGGCAGGGCCATCCGCATGATCAGCCACGACGAGGACAACCACCTCGCCTACTGCCACGAGGAGTTGCTGCGCCTGGCCCGCGAGGGGCACGGCCGCACCATCCAGCGGGTGCTGCGCGAGTGCGCCCTCGTCGAGATCGGCGTCTACCGCGATGTCAGCCTCGCCGTCATGGGCCACATGGGCCGCCTGCTGAACTGGCCCGCGCCCAAGGCGGCGGTACTCGCGGCCGGAATCCGGGGCATGTACGCGTACGAGCGGTTCAGCGGCTGGCACCGCATGGTGAGCCTGCGCGCCCCCGAACGGCGCGACGCGCTGGGCGGGGCGCCGCTCGTCTCGGCCGAGTACGCGTAGGACCCGGACGGCCCCGCCGGGGAAGCATGGCCCCGCCGGGGCCGCCCCAGCCGCCTCCGCCCGAGCCACGCCCTAGAGCCAGCCCCGGCGCTTGAACATCCGGTGCAGGCCCAGGCACACCCCCGCCATCAGGACGAGCACCGCCGGGTAGCCCCAGGGCTGCCTCAGCTCCGGCATGTCGTCGAAGTTCATGCCGTAGATCCCGGCCACCATCGTGGGCACCGCCGCCATCGCGGCCCAGGCCGAGATCTTGCGCATGTCGTCGTTCTGCCGGACGCCCATCTGCGCCAGGTGCGCGGAGAGCGCGTCCGACAGCAGCCGGTCCAGGCCCTCCACGTACTCGTTCGCCTTCGTCAGGTGGTCGGCCACGTCGCGGAAGAAGGGCTGCGCGCGCTCGTGGACGAACGGCACGTTCCCGAAGGCGAGCCGGTCCATCGGCTGGAGCAGCGGGCTCGTCGCGCGGCGGAACTCCAGTACCTGCCGCTTGAAGGCGTAGATCCGGGCGGCGGTGTTCTTGGTGTCCGAGGCGGTCGGGGCGAAGACGTCCGCCTCCAGCCCCTCCAGGTCCGCCTGGAGCTCCGCCGCCACCTCGATGTAGTGGTCCACCACCGCGTCGGACACCGCGTACAGGACGGCCGTCGGGCCGTGCCCGAGCACCTCCGGTTCCCGCTCCAACCGGTGGCGCACCGCGGCCAGGGCGGCCCCCTCGCCGTGCCGGACCGTGACCACGAACGAGTCGCCGATGAACACCATCAGCTCGCCCGCGGTCACCGTGTCGGTGCTGTCGTCGTACAGCACCGGCTTGAGGACGACGAACAGGGAGTCGTCGTACACCTCCAGCTTCGGGCGCTGGTGCGCGGTCAGCGCGTCCTCCGCCGCCAGCGGGTGCAGCCCGAACTCGCGCCGCACGTGGTCGAACTCCGCCTCCGTGGGCTCGTACATGCCGATCCACACGAAGGCGTCGCCACTCGCCCGCGCCAGGTCCAGGGCGTCCGAGAAGTCTTCCGGCCCCTCGCTACGGCGGCCGTTCCGGTACATCGCGCAGTCGACGATCACGCGGGCATTCTTCCCCGCTCCGGGCCGACCCGCACGCGGACGGCACCGCATACGCTGGCGCCATGGCCACTCTGATCCTCGTACGACACGGGCGGTCCACCGCCAACACCGCAGGACTGCTCGCCGGATGGACCCCGGGGGTCGCCCTCGACGAGCGCGGAGCCGCCCAGGCCGCCGCGCTGCCCGGCCGGCTGGCCGGGGTGCCGATCGCGGCCGCCGTCACCAGCCCGCTGCAGCGCTGCCGGGAGACCCTCGCCCCGCTGCTCGCCGCGCGGCCGGAGCTGGCGCTGCACACGGACGAGCGGATCGGCGAGTGCCACTACGGCGACTGGTCGGGCCGCAAACTCTCCGAGCTCGCCGACGAGCCGCTGATGAGGATCGTCCAGCAGCACCCGTCCGCGGCCGCGTTCCCCGGCGGCGAGTCCATGCGCGCCATGCAGGCGCGCGCCGTGGAGGCCGTACGGGACTGGAACGCGCGGATCGAGGAGGAGCACGGGAGCGACGCCGTATTCCTCATGTGCTCGCACGGCGACATCATCAAGTCCCTCGTCGCGGATGCCCTGGGCATGCACCTGGACCTCTTCCAGCGGATCCACGTCGACCCCTGCTCCGTCACCGCGGTCCGGTACACGCCGACCCGCCCCTTCGTCTTCCGGCTCGGCGACACCGGGGACTTCGGCTCCCTGGTGCCCGCCGAGGACGCCCGCGCCCCGGAGGCCGGGGCCTCCGGGGCGGCGGCGGCGGAACGGGCGGCCGAGGACGGCGGGAACGCCGTCGTGGGAGGCGGTGCGGGCGCGGTGTGATCGAACGGCGCAGTAGGGTGGACTGGCCCGCTACGGGCGCCCCGCACGCGCAGACCCGCCTCTGCCGCTGAGACTTGGAGACTGGACGTGCCCCGTCAGGTGTTCCTCTACGACCCCCCGGACCGCTTCGTGGCCGGCACGGTCGGTCTGCCGGGACGCCGTACGTTCTTCCTGCAGGCCTCCTCCGGCCCCCGTGTCACCAGCGTCTCCCTGGAGAAGACCCAGGTCGCGGCGCTGGCCGAGCGGATGGACGAGCTGCTGGACGAGGTCGTGCGGCGCACCGGGGGCAACGCCCCGGTCCCGGCCGTGGCCCCCGCCGAGGCCGCCGACACCGCGCCGCTGGACGTCCCGGTCGAGGAGGAGTTCCGCGTCGGCACCATGGCCCTGGCCTGGGACGGCGACGAGCAGCGGATGATCGTCGAGGCGCAGGCCCTGGTGGAACTGGACACGGAGTCGGACGAGGACCTCGCCGAGGCCGAGGAGCGGCTGCTGCAGGACGAGGAGAACGGCCCGCCGATGCTGCGCGTCCGCCTCTCCGGATCCCAGGCCAGGGCCTTCGCCAAGCGTGCGCTGGACGTGGTGAACGCGGGCCGCCCGCCCTGCCCTCTGTGCAGCCTGCCGCTGGATCCGGAGGGCCACGTGTGCCCGCGCCAGAACGGCTACCGGCGCCAGGCGTGACCGCCACGGGGGAGCTGGAGGAGCTGCTCGCCAAGGGTGAGCTGACGGTCGTGGGCCGCATCCGGGAGGCCTCGAACGCCGTCCTGCTGTGCAGCGTCGCGTACGGGGGCGTGAGCGCGGACTGCGTGTACAAGCCGGTCAAGGGCGAGCGGCCGCTCTGGGACTTCCCCGACGGCAGCCTGGCCCGGCGCGAGGTCGCCGCGTACCTGGTCTCCGAGGCCACCGGCTGGGGGCTGGTACCCGCGACCGTGCTGCGCGAGGGGCCCTACGGCGAGGGCATGGTCCAGCAGTGGATCGAGTCCGCCGAGGAGGACGCGCCGACGGCGGGACTGCTCGGGCTGGTCGAGGGGGAGGAGCCGGGGGAGGGCTGGAAGCCCGTGGCCTTCGCCGAGGTCGGGGAGGGCCGCACCGCGCTGCTCGTGCACGCCGACGATGCCCGGCTGCGCCGCCTCGCCGTCCTGGACGCCGTGATCAACAACGGCGACCGCAAGGGCGGCCACCTGCTGCCCGCGCCGGACGGGCGGCTCTACGGCATCGACCACGGCGTGACCTTCCACGCGGAGGACAAGCTCCGCACCCTGCTGTGGGGCTGGGCGGGAGAGCCGCTCACGGACGAGGCGCGCGGCGTGCTGGGCGGGCTGGAGGCCGAGCTGTCCGACGGAGCGCCGCTCGCCACCCGACTGGCGGAACTGATCACCGCCGTCGAGCTGGCCGCCGTACGGGACCGGGTGGCGCAGCTGCTGCGCACGGGAACGCATCCCGAGCCGTCCGGGCAGTGGCCGTCGATCCCCTGGCCACCGGTCTGAACCGGCCAGATCCGACACGCATAGATCCGGCCGGACCGCAAGAGTGCCGATCAGGACAACAGTGCTGGTCCGGTTCGTTTCCGGAACATCCGTCCGGTTAGGCTCGACACATGCATGCCTGGCCCGCTTCTGAGGTCCCCGCCCTGCCTGGCAAGGGCCGCGACCTCCAGATCCACGACTCCGCGACCCGTGGGACGATCACCCTCGCCCCCGGTCCCGTCGCCCGTATCTACGTCTGCGGCATCACCCCGTACGACGCTACCCATATCGGTCACGCGGCGACCTACAACGCGTTCGACCTCGTACAGCGGGTGTGGCTCGACACCAAGCGGCAGGTTCACTACGTCCAGAACGTCACGGACGTGGACGACCCGCTGCTGGAGCGGGCACTGCGCGACGGCCACGACTGGACCGAGCTCGCCGAGCGCGAGACGGCCCTCTTCCGCGAGGACATGACCGCCCTGCGGATGCTGCCCCCGCGGCACTACATCGGCGCCGTCGAGGCCATACCCGGCATCGTGCCGCTGGTCGAGCGGCTGCGGGACGCGGGCGCCGCGTACGAGCTGGACGGCGACGTCTACTTCTCGGTCGAGTCCGACCCGCACTTCGGCGGGGTCTCGCACCTCGACGCCGAGGCCATGCGGCTGCTCTCGGCGGAGCGGGGCGGCGACCCGGACCGGCCGGGGAAGAAGAACCCGCTGGACCCGATGCTGTGGATGGCGGCGCGCCCGGGAGAGCCGAGCTGGGACGGCGGCTCGCTGGGCCGCGGCCGGCCCGGCTGGCACATCGAGTGCGTGGCGATCGCCCTCGACCACCTGGGCATGGGCTTCGACATCCAGGGCGGCGGGTCGGACCTGGCCTTCCCGCACCACGAGATGGGCGCCTCGCACGCGCAGGCCCTGACGGGCGAGTTCCCGATGGCCAAGGCGTACGTCCACGCCGGCATGGTGGCCCTGCACGGCGAGAAGATGTCGAAGTCCAAGGGGAACCTGGTCTTCGTCTCCGCGCTGCGGCGGGCCGGCGTCGACCCGGCGGCGATCCGTCTGGCGCTGCTCTCGCACCACTACCGGGCCGACTGGGAGTGGACGGACGCGGTCCTCGCGGAGGCGGTGACCCGCCTGGAGCGCTGGCGGGCGGCGGTGTCGCGGCCGGACGGCCTGGCGGCCGACGCGCTGGTGGAGGAGGTCCGCGAGGCCCTCGCGAACGACCTGGACGCGCCCGCCGCGCTGGCGGCCGTCGACCGCTGGGTCGAGCGCCAGCTCGCCGCGGGCGGCGACGACGAGTCGGCCCCCGGGCTGGTGTCGCGCACCGTGGACGCGCTGCTCGGCGTGGCGCTCTGACCCGGGGCTGAACGAGACGCAGGACGCCGGGCCGGCCGCTTCCGCGGCC